>JAHAZA010000036.1 GCA_018385415.1 Treponema sp.
AGGGATTAGATTTGCCTGTCGCAACAAAAAAGAAGAATCTTACAATAGGCAACAAACAGACACTCTGTTTAAAAAACGAAAAATGTCTGCTTTACGCTTTGCATAATCTATAATGCGTTTGCCCTGCCGGTTGTGTAAATCGTAACCGGTGATAAAAAAATCATACTCCCCTACTTACAAACAAAATCCCACACGCTTTGCCCCATTCGGATTCTCGAGCTTTTCACTCTTGCACATATCATGAATATCATTGATTGCTGGTCTCTCCCCGGTAATCACTTCGTTCATGGCAATCTTGCGTACGATGTTGTCTATCTGTCCGCCTGAGAAGTCATAATCCTTTGCAAATTCGGTGGCCGCTTCTTTGTCGAGCCAGGTCAGCTTGTTCATCCAGATAGAAGTCTTAGCTTCTGTTGATGGATTTTCAAACTTAATCTTGAAGAGGAAGCGGCGTTCGAAGGCTGAGTCCATATTTGAGGCGAGGTTTGTTGTGGCGATGAAAATGCCCTTCAGGTTTTCAAGTTCTTCGAGGATGATATTCTGTATGGCGTTTTCGGTCTGGGCGCAGTTGCCGGAAGTGTCTTCCTTTCGCTTTGATATGAGGGCATCTGCTTCGTTGAAGAGCAGAATTGGCATTAGTTCGCCTTTCTTTTCCGCAATTTCGCAGGCGTTTTTATAGCTTGTGAAAATCTTTTTGATACGCTTTTCGCTTTCACCGAACCAGGCAGATTTTGCTTCACTGATATCAACATGGACAATAGAGCGACCGGTTTCCTTTGCAATTTGCATAACAGATTCAGTCTTTCCAGTTCCAGGTGCTCCATAAAGCAGAACAGCTACGCCTACAGGAAGGCCATCGTCCTTGAGTCGCTTCTGAATGTTTTTGAGTTTTTCATCTTGCAGTGCATTTTTGAGGCGGTTGATTTCCTTCTGATTTTCTTCGCTGTAGAAGAGCTTTTTTTCTTTGATGGAATCAGTTTTAATCAGATTTTTCTCATTAATTGATTCTTCAAAAAGGAAGGCTTTTTCTCCTAGAACCAGCTTCTTGCCCTTATCAGATAGAGTTATTGTTGCATCAGATAGATTTCCTTTCTTTGTGAATTCAATAAGTCCCTTTTGAAACAATTCATGCTTTTCTTCCATCATCTCGGTGGCAACAGAATATCTTCTTCCGCCGTCATACAAATCAGCAATGGTGGCATTCAGATTAGATTCACCACCTTCGAGTACATCATGTGTTACATCATAAAGGAAGAATCGATGATTACACTCCTCAAGTGCATCCATTACCCGTTTAATCATGCCGAGATTTTTATGCTTGTTTTCATACTGCCTCAATTCACGCTGTATGGCATATGCAGACATCTCCTCTCCCCTGCGGGCTTCATAGCGTTCTGCGAAGTAATTGAGGAAGTCGATATCATCTACTTCTTTTTTAGATTGAGGGATGAATTCAACATTGTTATAGAGAGATTCACAAAAATCACTTACTGGCTGAAAGTTGTCACGGCCACGCTGCCATTCAAGAAAGCCCTTTTCAATCAATAATTCAATATCTTTTCTCCAGGACATAATAGACATTGCGGTCACTTCGATTATATTACAAATATCTCTCATTGTACTTGAATCACGGTAGGCAATATACTTATCGCAAACAATACAGATTATCCAGATTTGTGTCTGAGAAAGTTTATAAAGATTTGTCAGCTTTTCCATGGCAGTTGTATATTGTTTTGTTTTCTTGATTCTGAGTTTTGAATCTTTTAGAGCTCCATAGACACAAGCCATAGCATTTGAAATGTTCCATCTGATTTTCTTTTCATTCATCTGTTCGTTCATATAGTCACCTCTCGTTCTACACACATAAAGATACATGCGGAAACTATCATTTTATGATAGAGAGGATAATTTTTTGGAAAAAAATCTGGAAAACTTAATTTCCAGAACCAGAGGTAGTGATGATTATAATTTATAGAAGTTGCAGTATTCATGCATTAAAGTTGTAGTTTAACAGAAAATGTTGATCACACTATCACTAGATGATAGTACTTGTATGTAATATTTATTCAGAGGTGAATCCAATGAATAAAATTATTTCGAAAATAAAAGAACTTCTTCCGCTGATAATGCTGTTTTTTGCATTGGTTTTGATTTTCGTACCGCTTCCAATCATGCTGATTCAGGTGCTGCTTGTTCTGGATACTGCTTTTTCTTTATGCCTGTTCTTGTCTAAGTTCTTTAATAGCACGGCTATTGCTTATCATTTTCCACGCCTGTTCATCTATAATTCGATTTACACCTGTGGAATCGCAATCGCAACTACAAGAACATTTCTTTCAATAGAGAATCTTAATGATTATATCCCTCTGGTCCTGAATATTGGCCGCTGGATTTGCTGCGACAACTATGTCTGCGGCTTTTTCACTACCCTCTTATTCTCTTCTGCAATCTTAATGTACTGCCATCTGCATGTCCAAAAATGTCAGGAACTGGCTGCAAGAATTTGTTTAGATATGATGAATCAGAAACTGTTTGATATCGACAGACAGGTTGAGCAGAAACAAATTACAATTGAAGAGGGCGAAATTGAGAAGAGAAAAGTTCAGCTCGATATTGATTATCACAGCTCCATGGATGGATCTTCTAAATTCCTGGAAGGAGCAGTAGCAGCGCTGGCTGTTCTATTTGTTATAGCGACAGGCGGTGGCGTAGCAGTTGGAATCCTTGATATGAACCTGTTCTGGAAGGACTCTCTGAATCAATATATCATGCTTTCCTGTGGCTATCTTGTTTTATTTGTTGTGCCATTGTTTTTAACTTCACTTAGTTTTAAGATTAACAAATTGGAGTAGATATAATGAAAAAGCTTTTATGGCTAGATGATTTCAGAAATCCGGCAGACTATGCTACCGGAGAATATGATATCTCTTGGGCAAAGAACTTCGCAGAGTTCTGTGCCATCATAAACGAACACGGTCTCCCTGACATCATCTGCTTTGATCACGACCTTGGTGAAGAAAAGTCCGGCCTTGATTGTGCGAAATTTGTCGTTAATTACTGCCAGACCAACAACCTTGATATCCCCGAGTACGATATCCAGAGCTCAAATGTCGTTGGAAAAGATAATATCCGAAGTCTGATGAATAACTGGCACAGGGTGTATATAACTAATAATTCTTCAAATTAATCCCCATCTTCAATAGTACCACCAAATTCATCAATCAATTTTTGCACAACAACAGGCAAGTTCTTCTTTCGCTTTTTGATTAGACGAAGGACTTTGGGATAAGTTCTCTTAATTATGCGTTTATAGCTCTTGAACTCCTCTACCATTGCTTTATCTGATTTGATGAAATTCCAGAATTCCGTGATATCTAAAAGAAAGAGCAGTAGTTCCAGTTCATCTTTAAGCTTTAGTAAAACCTCATAATTGTAGTTCTTTATTGCGACACTTGTTAGATCTTCAGGAGAAATGGTCCTGCTCTTTATTAGATCAATAATTTCATAAACATCTAAGTCGTCAGTTTGCGTAATCATTGTTCTACCCTCCCTTCAGAAGAGTTGGTCTGTTTTCCCCAAAGCAATCAAAGCCACCTGTTTTTATAAGTACCTCAATTGCTTTTTTATTCACCAGTTGCTTCTTTAATCCATTGATTTCTTCTTTGCACATTACAACACGCTCAAGAAAATCCATAAAGCTTTTATAAGGGCCATTTTCTTCACGTTCCTTTACAATTGCATTTGCGGCACTTTCTCCCATGCACTTGATTCCTTCAAACCCAAAGACAATATGACCGTCAACAACATCGAACTTTGCATCAGAGCGATTTACATCCGGTGCATCAACAGGGATTCCAAGACGTCGTGCTTCTTCAATGTAAACCAGAAGTTTATCTGTAGAGGTGATCTCATTTGTAAGGTTTGCGGCCATATATTCGGCCGGATAATTAGCTTTAAGCCATCCAGTTCTATATGCCAGGACTGAATATGCTGCAGCGTGTGATTTATTAAATCCATAGCCGGCAAAAGGCTCCATAATTCTGAAAATCTCGTCAGCGTGCTCTTTTTTTAAGCCTTGTTTTACAGCACCTTCCTCAAAAGTTATGAGCTGCTTTGCCATTTCCTCTTTAATCTTTTTTCCCATGGTACGACGAAGCAAATCTGCTCCACCAAGTGAGTAACCGGCAATTCTCTGGGCTACCTGCATAACCTGTTCCTGATATACCATTACTCCGTTTGTCTCTTTTAAGATTCCTTCAAGACAAGGATCTGGATACTTAACTGTACTTGGATCCCATTTTCCTTTTACATATTGATCAATGAACTGCATTGGTCCCGGACGATATAGGGCATTTAAGGCTACAAGCTCTTCAATTCTCTGCGGTTTTGCATTACGCAGAATTTTCTGCATTCCTGGAGACTCGAACTGGAAAATTGCAACAGTATCACCACGAGTGAATAAATCAAATGTCTTTTCATCAGTTTCGCTAACCTGACTTGTAATAAATTCAGGTGCATCAGGAGCTTTGTGCTTGTTGATGATTTCTTCTGTGTAACGGATTAATGATAGTGTTTTCAGTCCAAGGTAATCGAACTTTACAAGTCCACAAGGTTCTATGATATCCATGGTATACTGAACGGCAAGCTTACCGGTTTCATTATCCTTATACACTGGGGCCCAGTTTGGAAGCTCGGTAAGACCAATTACCATTCCGGATGCGTGAAGAGAAACTCCTCTGATTACATTTTCAAGCTTTCTGGCAATACGGAATAATCGCTCGTATTGAGGATATTTTTGAACATCTGTGTAGGGAATCAGTTTCCCGTTATCTGGAGTTTCTTTTGTTGGAGGTGTAAGTGCCATATCCAGAGTAAACTTCGGATCATCTTCTGGTATGCAGTCTGTAAGTACCTTTACTTCTGGAAGCAGAATATCAAGAACACGGGCTACATCTTTTATTACCTGCTTAGCCTTTAAGGTAGCGAAAGTAACAATATGGCCAACGTTATCATTTCCATACAAATCGCGGGTATGCTGAATAATCTCCTGTCGATAGTCGAAGTCCATATCAACGTCAAAGTCAGGCATAGAAACTCGTTCTGGATTAAGGAAGCGTTCAAAGATGAGCTTGTAGCGAATTGGGTCGATATCAGTAATAGTCATAGCATAGGCTACAATTGAACCAGCACCAGAACCTCGACCTGGACCAATCGGGATATAGTGCTTTGGACAGTTATTTACATTATCCCAAGTTGATTTAGCCCAATTGATAAATTCCCAAACTATTAAGAAATAACCGGAAAAGCCCATTTGAAAAATGATACCAAGCTCGTATTCTGTTCTGTCCCGGATTTCCTGGGTAATAACGTCGTAGCGTTTTTAAGGCCTTCCTCGACCAGATATCGAACATAATCATCCTGATCAAGCTTATAATCATCGCCATGTGTACAGAACTGGTCCGGAAGCTTAAAGCGTGGAAGACAATCCTTCAACTGCTGTGTCTTATACTGAGGGATTGTTACATCGCACATATTAGCAATTTTTGTTGTATTCGAGATTAACTCAGGCATATCCGGGAATAGCATCTGCATTTCACTTTCGGATTTTAAGTACCACTCTGGTCTTCCATCACCCATTTTTCTACGGTTAGAATCATCCAAAAGCTGCTGAAAGCCGATACAGCAAAGAGCATCCTGTGCCTCTGCCTCTTCCTTATAGCAGTAGTGAACATCATTTGTAACTACCATAGGGATATCAAGCTCGCGGGCAAGCTTAATCATTTTTTCATTTGTATACTTCTGATCGGCTAATCCATGATCCTGAAGTTCAATATAGTAATGATCAGGACCAAAAAGATTTTTATACTTCAAAGCAAGCTCACGTGCTTCATCATCCATATCATTAAGAAGCAGCTGAGGCAGCTCTCCCTGAATACAGGCAGAAAGACAGATAATTCCTTCGTGGTATTTTTCAAGAAGTTCAAAATCAATTCGAGGCTTAGACCAGAATCCGTCTCGGTAGGCAAGAGATGACAGCCAGCACATGTTTTTGTAGCCGGTTACATTCTCACATAAAAGGATTAAATGGAAGTATTTCTTTTTACCGCTGCCATATGGAACCGGAGTCTGCTCAGTATGGTTTCCGTAAGCAACTTAGAACTCTTCTCCAATAATTGGATTAATTCCATTAGCACGACAGATATGTTCAAAGTTCAATACACCGAACATATTACCGTGATCGGTCAAAGCCAAAGCAGGCATATTTAATTGCTTTGCACGAGCTATAAGAGTATTTAGTTTTGAAGCACCATCTCTGATAGAATAATCCGAGTGCACATGGAGATGAATGAATTCAGAAACAGGAGTTCCTTCTGGGGCCGAATCAAAGATTTTGATTTTTAACGCCATTTAATACCTCTGTATTCAAGATACGTTCAGTATAAATGGCAGGTCTATCATAGTATGATAATAGTCAAAAAAAGTTTTACAATATTTTCACTATCACTCCAACCACAGGGTAATACAAAAGCTTTGCAATAACTTTCTTACCAGCAGCAGTAAGGGCCTCTTCATAGCAATCTAACTGGCCCTTATATTTGCCTACGTAGTAATCGCTCTTTGTATCCAGCAGGTCTTCCTTCTTTCCTGGGAAAGTCTTGTAGTCTACGATAACACAGCCTGCATCAGTTTCCCAAACAAAGTCCATGCTTCCGGTTATTCTCTGGCCGTTTGTAAGCTGTTGCTTGAATGGAAGCTCATGATACTGTTTTGTTGCTGGTCCATAGTTGGATGTCAGATATTCTGTAAGAGACTCCCAGGATTTTTTGATTTCATCACTCTTTGTGAGATTACCTTCTAAACCATAGGCTTTGATTATAGCTTCAATTTCATTATCTGACTTGCTTTCTGCTACACAGAAAATGTCATGTATGCAGGTTCCTAAAGAAGCCGAATCAGCTTTGCCTGTTACTGTTATGGCAACGCCAGCATCAATCATTTCTGCCTTTACATCTCCGCCAGGTCTACTGCTTGGCTGTAGGTCGCGAGGTTCTGCATTTTTAGCTGGTTTTCCTGCGAGTTTTATGCCGAGATTTTCAACCTTACGGCCCTTGAATTCAATGTCTTCATCAGCATTTTCCAGTTTGTTTGAGACTACCCCTACTCCAAATAAGTCTGAATTACCTTCCTGGAAATTCTGGGCAACGGTGTATCCTAATTGAGTAAATGTCAGCATTGGCATTGGTTTTCCACGTCTGCCATTAAGAACAATAATCAACTGATCTCTAGGACGAGTCATTGCAACATACATGAGTCGTTTTACTTCTTCCATATGGCCTTCAAGCAGAATGCTATATCTATCTGAAGCTGCAATCGGATTCAGCCATTCATCTGGTAGGTTTGAATTACCAAAAAGATTTGGAAAAAGACTTATCTTAACTTCAGGAAATAAATGATCTTTTGTAGATTCTGAAACGCGAATAATTCTTGTTCCTAAGATGTTTCGTTTTATGAACTTATTTGGATTAAGTATATCTTTGTCACAGCCAAGAAGAATTACAATCTTCCACTCCAAACCTTTTGATTTATGATAAGTAAAGAACTGAACTCCCTCTGTAGAACCAGATACAGAAATATCGTGATCTCCAAGATATGCAACAAAGCCCATAATAGAGCTTGGAAGATGCATTAATGCACAGTGGTCTTCATAAGCCTTACCAACATCAATAATCGCATGAAGAAGCTTTGTGGTATCAACATTATCATTCAGTTTCTTTGCTACATTGAAAAGGTCTAATTCAATGATCAATGATTCAACCAAAGCAGATACAGACTGAAGCTTATATCGCTCTCTATTTTCCAATAAAACCTTTACTAAAGGTATATCATCATAGAAAAGATTTTCCGGCTTATCTATCATATTGTAGTCAAGCTTATCATCTATGATTTGCTCAAGCTTGTAATTTTTTTCTGTAAGGAATGCTATCTGAGCCTTAGGTAATTCTGCGCTTTCATCAGCAACAAGCTGAAGCAAGGCTGATACCAATGAAACTGTATCCGCACCAGACTGGCCGCCTTCATCTATATAAACTGGAACATTTGCATCTCTTAAATAGCTTGCTAATTTTGAAAGTTCTTCATTTGATCTTGCTAACACAGCAATATCCGATGGGTTTTCGCCCTTGTTTATGAGATTAATAATATTTGCTGTAAGTGCCGTAAATCTTGAGGCTTCATTTGTTCCTGGTAGCCACCAGTAGTTTACAGAACCAGCTTCTTCATCTCTCTTTGGCTCAAGATGAACTTCTTTCTTATTCTCCTTTGAGAAGCCTTTCTCAAAAACTGCATTTGTAAAATTCACAATAGCTGGCAGTGATCGCCAGCTATATCCCAAAATTTCTGTGCTGCAGCCATCAAGACCTTTCTTTTCATTTTCTTTTACAATGTCCATTACTGCAGTAGTAAGAACTGTATCAGAACCGCGGAATCCATAAATAGCCTGTTTCTTATCGCCTACCCAGATACTGTGATCAACAATTTCAGAGAGCTTATCAAAAATCTTTACCTGAATAGGAGAACAATCCTGGAACTCATCGACGAAGACATATTTGTAGGTAGCCTTAATATCAGAGGCAACCTCGTCTTTTTCAAGAAGCTGATAAAAGTATTCTTCCATATCTGCAAAGTCGATAAGATGATGTTCTGTCTTATACTCCTGATATTTTGCATTCCATTCTTCTGCCAGTCTGAACATTAATTCAATGTATTTATTAAGACTCTCACGGACTTCTTCTGAAGCATAAGGATTTGCAAGACTATCAGCGAATTCTACTTTCAACTCAGCAAGCTCTCGCCATGGCAAATTCTTTACAAAGGCTCCAACTTCCATTGCATAACGGAAAGAAGACGGATTTTTGATTTTCATCAAACGTCTCTGAGTTTCAATACTTCTTCTTCTCGATAATTGATCATCAGAATCATCTGCATCATTTAATTTCTGAGCCTGGTCCAGAATATCTTCCAGTAAGTCAAAATTGACTTTAATATGATGGCCGCCATGGACGAGACTTCTTGTCATTTCCTTCGAATAAGCAATACTAGGTTTGAAATCTTTTATCTGATAATTTTTTGCATATTCCAGAATTTTAGATAGATCACCCTTCCAGAAGTCATAATTGATTTTTTTGCTTCTATCAATTTTGATATTAAATTCTTCTGCAAACTGATTTAAAAAAGAGAGGTCTTCTTCCTTAAGAAGATTTACCAAAGACTGATTTCTATAAAAATCCAGGTCCTCTTCTGCAATAGGATTGATTTTTGGACTCAAGCCAAGCTCATACCAATACTTGAGAATTAAAGATTCGGCTACACTATGAATTGTTCCCATGAGAGCCTGATCAAGGCGGTCTGCTTCAGATACCATACCGTTTTCATAAAGCATAGCCTTTGCCTTTTCTTTGAACTCTGAGGCTGCTGCCTTAGTAAAGGTTGTGAGAATTACATTTTCTGGTTCGACTTCTTTATTCTTGATTGCGTTTGTCAAAGCGAGAGTAAGAGAATAGGTTTTTCCACTGCCTGCGCTTGCGCTAATATATTTTACGTTCTTCATTTTCTGCTCTCCCTATTTTCTTCCCTTTATTACTGCAATTGGATTGTAAGTACCGGTCTTTGCATTGTCATAATAATCCATAGGCAGGAGATCAAGGTCATCTCTCTTTTGTTCATAAGTAATATCTTCTTTAGCCCAGTCGGCAGTTTCTTCCAGTTTGCCGGAAAGGATTTCCTCCTTCCTGTATTTATAGGAATTCTGAATTTCTTTAAGAAGATCCTTGCTTGCTCGTTCAGATTCAGTAAGAATGTGACTAAGATTTATTGCCCCCTTTAAATCTGATATCGAAACAAATCTTGCAAGGGGCAGCAGATAATAAGCAGCTGCCTTTACCTTACGCTTTGTTTCCTGCTCAATAAGTTCCTTATATAAAGCAAGCTGTATAGATTTATTCTCTTTAAGCTTTTGAGAATGACGGTCCGACGTTGTCCACTTAAAATCAAAGATATATGGATTACCTTCAGGGTCTTCAAGCTGCATATCAATAAAGCCCTTTGTATCAAGCTCTCCAATGAAGCCATGTCTTATAACTTTGTCTGAATCCTTTTCTTGTTGATAACCAACTGATTTTTCGCAGGCAACAACATGAAGCTTGTTTTCTGAAATACCTTTTAACAGGCCTTCCAGACTTGCACTTAACTGCTTCTTGAATTGCTGAAGCTCAAGCTTATTGTCTTTTGTCAGGAGAATTGCACCCTCAGATTGAACTGTATCTTCAAAAATCTCATCAAAATGCTTGTCCATCTGAGTACGAATATATGCTGGTGTACCGCTATCTTTTTCCTCTTTCTTTGGAGAAAATAAAAGCTGTATTACCTTATGAGCCACCTTACCCTTTGTGGTAGACAAATCGTTTAATTGATCTAAGGCATTAGATTTAAAAGCCACGTATGTATCTAATACATAATCAAGAGGATGAGGTATAAGACTTTCAAGACTTGTAGAACTCTGATATTCCGACCAATTATCCTTAATGTAATCAGTATTCTTAATTTCAACAAACTCCTGATTGTTTTCCATGCGATTGTCGATTTTCTTGATTGCTTTAAAGAGAGCTGCATCGAGAGTCTTTTCTTTTACAAACGGCTTGAGCAAATTCTTTGAGAAATCATTCGGCTTTTTCTTATCTGCAAAGTATTTTTCCAGCTGAATATAAACAGGGCTCTTAGGGGCAGGTGCCGAACCGATTTTATCGATTGTTACCAGCACCAGCTTTTTCTTCGTTTTTGCAAAAGGAGTCAGCAAAAGCTTTCGTAGATAATCTCTTTCTTTAAGAGTATCCCAAAGTGAAAGAGATTCTTGAAAGGCTTCTTTTTCGACAGGAGACAGAAATGAATATGTCAGCTTGCCAGAATCTCCGCTCTGATAAAAATCACACCAGATTGTTTTATCAGCTTCATCACAGAAATCCGCATAAGAGTTGATAATATTCTTACATCCGGCCTGAGCTGAATACTGCTTCATTGAAACATTATTCAAAATAATTGAAGACATAGCCTCAATGCTTGAATAAGGAATTTCAGTTTCACCAATTTCTTCCAAAAGCTGCAGCAGTGTATCTGCCTGATTGATTACATAACCAAGTTGATCAACAACTGCATCTCCATCCTTATTTATTGCAATTTTCTGAGCACACCACTTACGAAGGTTTTGAACAAAATCTTTGATAGCTGCCACTTCAATATCAGTTTCTTCAAAATAAGGCTGATTTATATCCGGCAGAAACTTCTCAATCTTTTCTTTTAAATCTGGATATTCTTCAATTTCTTTATTGATGAAAGCTCGGCAACCATCATTGTAATACCCTCCGCTTTTGCAGATTTTCTCGGCAAGCTTCTTTCTAAAATAATCAGAAAGTGGGTTAATCGAAGTATTGAGCCATTCAACAATATTATAAAGGTTTAATGGCCTCTCAAACATAGTAAGACCGATTGCGAGCAATTCTGCAGTTTGAGGAATTCCAGATATTTCAGAACCACTGGTTTTCTTACCTTCCAGCTTCTGCCAGTTATCAAACTCCTTGTTATCGGCATTAATCCATACATCAAAATCTGAAGCGTCCAGCAGACTCAAATATTTTATAGCTTCGTCACGCTCTGCAAACTTCCAGATTTCAAATGATTCGTCATTAGAATCAAGCTTGATACCTTTTCCACCTTCCAAAATTGAAAGAACCTTGGAAATATTATTGCTTTCCAATTTCTTGTCATCAGCCTTAAAAGTAACTCCTCGTTCAATCGAAGCATTCAACAATCGTACCTCAGCCGGACTAAAATCTTCATAATAAGATGATGTATGGATTTCCAGCTCTGGAAGTGTGCAGCCTCCTTCAATCTGGGCTATGAGCTCCAGCAATTCTTCGCCGGTAGACTTATCATCAAAGAACTCTTCTACACCAGAAAGCACCTTCATACGTTCTGTTGGAGCTGGTGAAGCTTTAGTCCATCCGGCTGCAGCTAAAGTATCACGCCATTCAAGACATTTTTTTGCTGTATTTAAGGAGTCAATCTTAAAAGATGCTGCCAGGGTATTTTTCGGATTTTTTGCCATGAACTTTTTCATAGCAGAATAGTAATCTACAAAACGAGTTCCATAATCTTTAACTTCTGAACAGATACCAGCATGCAGTCGGATAATTCCACAAAGTCCTGCTGTATTTACAACTCTTGCATCTAACATCACCGGTGTCTTTTCAAAATCAACATAAGCATTTCCAGTAAAAGAAGGATTATAAAACAGTTTCATAGATTCAAACTCCTAACTTTATTATACCACACAAAGCTATCATTTTGTGATAGTTATTCAAAATAAATTCATATCATACACTGGTAAACTTGCATATGTATGGATAAAAATGAAGTGGAAAATCTCCTATAGCCCCAGCTGTATTTTTTAATAAAATAAGCTTGGCTTCTTGATACTTAGTACAATTATATAAGCGATTTCTATGAAGAAATAAAATCTTATCAGCTTTATCAACAAAGATCATATTCTTCCTAAAATCCTGAAAAGAAGGTTCGTCATTTTTCTTTGTAGCAGGTAAATCTACAGTAAGAATTATTGGAATATGAAGTTCCATTGCAAAATCCTTGAATGATGTTAATAATTTTGCCTGTCTGGTTCGATAATTTTCTGAATCGGCATCAATTATTTCCTGGATATATTCAAACCCATCAACAAACAATAATTGAATATGATTCTCTAGAGCCATTTTTATAACATTATCTTTGATATTTCTAAAACTGCAATTTGGTTCATCGTAGAAATATAGAGGAGCATCAAAGAGGAATCCTGCTGTTTTCTGTATAGCCTTAACATCTCCTCGTATAATCAAGTAATTGAATTATCTTAATCATTTTGGGATAGTATACCCGTACACATGACCCGATAACCCGTCATCTCCTTGGGGAAAATCCTCACAATATAGACTGGGTTTCTTGCT
>JAHAZA010000052.1 GCA_018385415.1 Treponema sp.
GATAATATGCTGGTGGCAAAGTTCCTGAAGGCATGATGCTGTACGGATTCCCACAGGGCGAATGGGCAGTTTTTGACTGTGTTGGTTCTATTCCAAAGGCCCTGCAGTCTCTTAATACCAGAAGCATGAACGATGAAAAGACTGATCCTGATTATCATTCGGCTGTGTTAATTCCGGTAAAGAGAAAGTAGGTTTTAGGCGACTCTGGATTTTTTTTCAGGGCCGCAAATAGTTTTTGAGAGGACAGAACTAAAGATGAAGTTTATAGGAATAAGAAAAGTTTTTTCAACAAAAAACGAGGAGCAGTATTCCACAATTGGTGCATTCTGGGATGAAATATCTGCAATTTATGGTCGCGAAAATCTTATGGGACTTGGCTGCAACTGGACGTCTGATTCCATTGAGTATGTGATGGCGTTAAAAAACGGAATCATAGAAGGTGCCGATTATGAGATTGAATTGCCGGATGAATGGAAAACCGTTCGTGGCAGAACAGAAGAGTTAGGTAAAATATACGGTGACATCTACAAAGATGGAGTGCTGTTATATGAGATTGAAGAGTTTGACGATGAAGGAAATTGTCAGATCAGATACTGCAGATGAAACTGCAAAAGTATTTTTTTTAGATGAAACAGGAAAATGAATTTCAATAAACTTATACCAGAATTGTCTGTTACTGACATTAACAGGACACGGGAATTTTATGTTGATGTTTTTGGTTTTAAAATCTGCTATTAAAGAGTGTAAATTTATGTTTAAAATTAGTGGGTTTTAACAATTGATTGTTGAATATTCTTTGAATATAATTACCTTGAATGTCGAGTTTTTACTTTATAGCCTGAATGTTTTCTGCACAATTTAACAAAACTAGACATTCAGGCTAATTAGAACACTTCCAGATATTCAAATTACAGTCCAAAGGTCATTCAAAATGAAGAAAAATATAATACCGCTGTTTTTGCTGTTACTGATGATTTTCAGCATAATTGGTGCATGCGTTTTTAAGCACTGGTCTTTTATGTTTCTTGCTGCCGAATTTATACTTTTTCACCTTGTACCGCCGTTTACCGTTTTACTAAGCATGCTTGCCTACAAAAAAAAGCTGGGCTTTTGGTTTACCCAGTACGAATGGGAAAAAGCCCTTTACAAAAAGCTGAAAGTAAAACAGTGGAAAAACAAACTTCCAACTTATGATTCAAGCCTTTTTGCAATAAATGCAGAAACAAAAGAAAGTGTAATAAAGTCAATGATACAGGCGGAAAACGTACACCTGCTTTTGTTTTTTTTAAGCTTTGTGCCAGTATTATTAAGCCTCTGGTTTGGCTATTTGTGGCTTATGCTGTTAATGGCCGCATTATTTGCAGTTATGCACCTGCCTTTTATAATCATTCAGCGGTTTAACATGCCGCGAATTTTAAGAATGAAGAGCGAAAATGTTTAGAATAAGACCCTACAGAAAAAACGATGCACAGGAATTGGTAAAAAGTTCGCCTTTGAAATTTACGGGGCAAAAAAACTTTGCCTTGTCGTTTTTGAAAACAACCCGGCGGCCTTGCACTGCTATAAGGCAGTTGGCTTTAAGGAAACCGGCATTGCAGAAAAATACAAACTGAAAGATGAAGAATGGACTTGCATTGAAATGGAAATGAACCGGGCAAAAAAAATTATAGAAACCGAACGCCTTATTCTGCGCGAATACACAACGGACGATTTTGCGGCTCTTTACGAGATTATGAGCGATGAAGAAACAATGCAGCATTATCCTGCTCCTTTTGATGAAGAGAAAACCCGTGGCTGGATTAAATGGAATCTTGAAAACTACGAGAAATATGGTTTTGGACTTTGGGCTGTTATATTGAAAGAAACCGGCGAATTCATTGGCGACTGCGGAATCACAATCCAGAATATTGACGGTGAACTTCTTCCTGAAATCGGCTATCACATTCATAAAAAATACTGGCGACGTGGATTTGCAAAGGAAGCTGCCCGTGCTGTCCGGGACTGGGTTTTCACAAACACTGACTACAACGAGATATATTCCTACATGAAGTACACAAACGTGGGTTCTTATTCAACAGCCATTGCAATGGGCATGCGGAAAGTAAAGGAATATCTTGACCCAAAAAACTATGTTTCCTGTGCCTATTCCATAAAGCGTGAAGACTGGGAAAATATTATTGCAGGTCCAAAAACTGTAACAAAGGAAGACATAAAATCAGCACTCGAAAAACTTGGCGTTGAAAAAGGCATGGTCCTTGAAGTCCACAGTTCATTGAAAAGCTTTGGAAAAGTTATTGGCGGTGCACAGAGTGTAATAGATGCCCTTAAAGAAACTGTCACAGAAGAAGGAAGCATCTTCATGCCAGCTCTCAGATTGAGTCCCGAAATGGAACCGACAGAAGAAGACAAAAAACTTGGCATCAAGGTGAAGATAAAGGTTCTTGGCCGCGATGAAAAGAAAACTGCCATGGGAATTATTGCTGACACTTTCAGAAGTCTTCCTGATACGTACACTGGCGGAGAAGTAATCAGCACCAGCGGATGGGGAAAGCACGGAAAGGAAGCCTTGACCGGTGGACTTGATTATGCAATCCATAATGGGGGAAAGGCACTTCTTTTTGGAGTAGACATTTACAAGCTTACAGCCATGCACTATATGG
>JAHAZA010000038.1 GCA_018385415.1 Treponema sp.
TTACAGAGGTTTATATAAACGGCTAAAGTAGCGCCGTTTATATAAACTTGTGTTTTCATTGAAAACACATATTGAATGTTTGCTCGCGCAAACCAATTGCACATCCTCGGTTGTTGAAACAACCTGCGGTGTTCAATTTTAGGGAAGAATTATTTTATGAAATATAAAGGAGTGTAAGATAAAACCGCTAAAATAGCGCGGCTTTATCTTACCTGAAGTTTGCGTTGCAAACTTATTATTGAACTGCTGTTCCTCATTACATTACGGAACAGCGTAAAAAGCCAATCGATTGTTGAAACAATCTTCTTGACTTTTTATGGGAGTCTTATTATGGAAATTAAATCAATTAAAATTTTAGGTCGTGACGGATGCCGTAACTGTTCTACAATGTTTCAGAATACAATGGACATTCTTGCAGAAAAAAACATTGCCTGCGACTGCCAGCATGTTACAGATTTGCAACAGATTATGGCTTACGGCGTTATGAGTCTTCCAGGGCTAGTAATCAACGATAAAGTTGTAAGCTACGGAAAAATTCTTTCTAAGGCTGATATTGAAAAATTCATTGAAGTGAATTAATTTACAAACCTTAAGAAAACATCTCTGATTTTACTGAAGGTTCAATCATAAAGCAATTATTGCAAGTGCAGGAGGTATGGCACAAAACGGAAAACAGAAAGTCAGAGAATAGAAAAGGGGCTGCCCCTGACTTTTATGACAGCCCCTTTATTATATCTGCATCTACCTCAGACGTATTATTTTACAATTATGCCTGTAGTGCTGTAAAACGCACGCAGGCGTGCTAACGAGTTTTCTTACGAAAACTCGCATAATACAAACATTCAATTCTTAATAATTATGCCTGTAGTGCTGTAACAGCGACTGTGGCGATAATATCATCAACATTACATCCGCGGCTTAAATCGTTCAATGGTTTTGCAAAGCCCTGACATACAGGACCGATTGCCATCCATCCGCCCATGCGCTGACAGATTTTGTATCCGATGTTACCAGCATTGATATTAGGGAAGATGAATGTATTTGCATGACCTGCAACTTTGCTTCCTGGTGCTTTAAGCTCACCAACTTCTGGAGCAACTGCAGCATCAAACTGGAATTCTCCGTCCAATGGAAGGTCTGGTTTTGCAGCTTTTGCAAGTTCTGTAGCTTTCTGAACTTTTGTTACAGTGTCATAATATTTTGCATCATTTCCAGATCCCTTTGTAGAGAATGAAAGCATTGCAACACGTGGTTCAATTCCTGCAATTTTTGAAGCTGTATCAGCTGAAGCTACTGCGATATCTGCAAGTTCTTCTGCTGATGGTTCAATGTTGATTGCACAGTCACCGAATACTGCAACTCCTTCTGGAACGTACTTGTTTCCGCATTCTGGAGCTACCATGATAAAGCATGAAGAAACTGTCTTGATGCCAGGTGCTGTTTTAATAACCTGAAGACCAGGTCTCAATGTATTTGCTGTTGAGTGACATGCTCCAGAAACGAATCCATCTGCGTCTTCAGCTTTAAGAATCAATGCACCATACATTGTGTGGTCTTTAAGGATAGCAGCTTTTGCAGCGGCTACATCAGCATATTCAGGTGCTCCTGTTTTTTTGTTGATTTTTCCTTCACGAGCTTTGAAAAGGAGTTCTGCATATTTGTCTGCGTTTGGATCTTTTGCAGGATCTACAAGTGTAACTCCGCTAAGATCGGCATTAGAGCCTGATGCTTTAATGTCTTCATCTGAACCGATCAAAATGATTTTTGCGATTCCTTCTTTTACGATACGGCTGGCAGCTTCAACAACGCGTTTATCTTCACCTTCGCAAAGAACGATTGTTTTTCCTGCAGTCTTAGCTTTTGTCAATAATTCATCTACAAATGCCATAAAAAAACCTTCCTTAAAAGAATTGTATAATATTTGAGTAGGTGAATATTATATCAACATCCAATCGATTGTACAACTTTTCATTTGTTAGAATGAATTAACTTAGTTTTAAAATAATGCACAAAAAATGAGGCTTTGTTGCAAAAAAAGAATTATCTTGACAAAATACAGTAATAGATGCAAAATATTCTAAGAAAAAGTATTCGTTTTATTGAAAAAAGAGGTATATCGTGGAAGACGACATTCTTACAATTGAAGAAGTTGCAAAATACTTGCGTGTTTCAGAAAGAACAGTTTATGACTGGGCTCAGAAGGGAGAAATTCCTTCAGGTAAAATTGGAACTGTATGGCGTTTTAAGAAATCAGAAATTGAAAAATGGGTAAATGACCGCCTTTCTTCAGGATCAAAATCAACAACAGCTAATCAGGCAGTTCAGATCAGAAATATCCTTTCTCCTGACCGCATTGTTTATATTACACAGTCAACAAAGCATGATGCTCTTGTAGAACTTGCTGCTAATTTGAGCACAGCTCCACAGGTTAAGTTTGCACAGGAGCTTGAAACAGAAATCCTTAAACGCGAAGAACTTATGTCTACAGCTATCGGTCGTGGTATTGCAATTCCACATGTAAGACTTTCATCTGTTACTGACCTTGTTATGTCAGTAGGAATCTGTAAGTCACCTGTAATCGACTTCCAGACAATAGATGATGTTCCAGTTCAGCTTTTGATTATGATTGCAGCAGCTTACAACCAGCATTCTTACTACTTGCAGACATTGAGTTTCTTAAGTTCAAAACTCAAGAACGCAGAACTTCGTGATGCTCTTCTTAAGTCAACAGATCCAGAAGCTGCATACAAGCTTTTGATCGAAGAATAATTTCTTTTTTACGAAATACCTTCAGATTTCACTGAAAAATCAATCAGGGAAGATCTACTTCAATCCATTTTGAAGTATCACTTTGTTCTTGGGCAATAAGGCCAAAATTAACTTTTGCCGTTGTTTCCCCAAGGACAAACTTTGTTCCATTAACTTCAATAGCAGCACCATTTTGATTTAACGCTGCACCAAATACGGCATGACTGTATTCCCTGGAGATAAAAAGCTCAGTCTGAATGCCAAAATGTTCCAGCATAATGCACATAAGCATGGATCGGCTGTCACAGTCACAGCCAAATCCCTGAACTGCAGCTACAGGAACTGTAAAATCGGCATGCTCTCTGTCCCGTTCATATTCCATATCCTGAACCCAGTCCATGAGCATTTGAAGCATTTCCATATGTGGACAAACAAAGTTTGCTTTCTGTGCAACTGGTAAAAGTTCCTTGTAAACATCAGAGGCAATATTATCAAAGGCATTGTAGCTTTCTCTGAAAATCTGGCGATAATAACGCTGCCAGGCTTCTTTCCATTTTTCATGATTTGCATAGATTTTAAGCACAGCATATTCACGTTCAAGCACGAATTTGCTTCTGTCTATTGCATCCGTCTCAAGACTTGAAATGATTGTCTTTCCGCCGATGTTGAGAATCAGTTCTGCTGCATCATTTTCTGGATAGGCAAAGGTTGTTACAGGTCCTGGACGTCTGAAATCTTCCTGACAGAAAAAAACACTGTCGATAATTGAAAGCATGTATTGGTCACAGTCACGGCTTATCTGTGCATCGGCATATGTCAGCATTAAAACATTCTGCTTTTTATCAGGATTGTTCTTTAAAGGAACCTGAATTGAGAAAGCCCATCCGGCATAAAGCCTCTGATCTGGCATTACAAACTGGAATGTTGAAAGATAGCATTTTCGTCCATACCAGTTTACTTCTTCTATGCCACCCTTTGCACTTAATTGAGCTATAACATCCTCAATCATTGCCTTTGGGTCCTTGTAGCGTTCCTCTGAATAGAACTTAAGGGCATATTTTACAGGCATCAGTTTTGATTCAAAAAAGAAGGAATCACGTTCCTTGTTCATATCAGAAAGATAAAAGCCTTCTGGAATATCCATAATAAAGTTAATGTCCTCGAAGGTATACATTTCTGCGTAAAGGGAACTTGTACCAATAAACAATGCAGAAAAGAAAATAAAAATATGTCTAAAAAACTTTCTTGTCATTTTCAGCCTCTTTATATATAGTAAAAACAAGCGTATGAATCCAATTCCTATTATATATGAAAATCAAGAAATTATCATCATAAACAAGCCTCAGGGTGTTGCCGTTCAGGGAGGGCAGAATATTGCTCATCCTCTGGATAAGGAACTTCCTTTGCAGTTAGGCTATCCAATTTACCTTGTTCATCGTCTTGATCAGGAAACTCAAGGTCTTCTGGTTGTTGCAAAAACACCACAGGCTGCCAATAAATGGACTCACTTAATCGGTGAAAAAGCTGTTACAAAGGAATACGATGCTATTTGTATCGGAGTTCCTTCAAATCCGAAAGGCCAGTTTAAGTCTTCAATCAATGACCGTGGGGTAGAAAAATCTGCCCTTACTTTCTATGAAGTAAAAAAATCATGGGATATTGATAGTTACAGACTTTCTTTGATACATCTTACATTGGGAACTGGTCGTATGCACCAGATTCGTATCCATTTAGCCAAAGCAGGCTTTCCGATTGCCGGAGATGACAAACATGGTGATTTCAAGGCTAATAAGGCAATTAAAAAGCTTACAGGTATAAAACGCCTGCAGCTTATAAGCTCAAGGCTGACAATTCCCATTGATGGGAAAGATATGACATTCCAGCTTGATGTTCCATTTACGGTAGAGAAAAAAGCACCAGTCAGTGAATAGGAAGTCTGGGTATAAAAAATATTATATTTTTACCTATATTATATTGACCACATTCATTAATTTCTCTATTATATAGATGTACATTTTAATTACCTTTTAAGATGGACTCGTGGGAACGGGTCTTTTTTTGTATCTACTCAAATTTCTTAAAAGGATAAGGACAATCGATTGGAATATATTTCATTAAATTCATTTCAGCATTATTCGGACTGTGAAAAAATAGTTTCAGGTCTTGGATACATTCTCGTTGAATTAAAGATTATTCCTGCTAAGACAACTGTTAAAATCAGCGCCGTAATTGCATCAAAAGATGTTACAAAAGACATTGGTGTTGATGACTGTTCCAAAGTACATCATGCATTGCTACCTCGTTTAGAAGAGCTTCTGGGTACTGATGATACGTACATGGAAGTTACATCTCCTGGAATGGATCGTAACATTAAAAACGCAGCAGAATTTGAAATCTTTAAAGGTCGTGAAGTGCGTGTTTGGGATAAAACTGTAAGTGATTGGGTTGGCGGTGTAATTACTGCTGCAGATTCTAACAGCGTATCTCTTGAAAATCAGGAAACTAAAGAAACTACAACAGTTAGTTTCGAAAATATTGCGAAAGCTAAATTTATTCATATATAGGGGGCACGAAAAAAAATGGCTTCAGAAATGGGCGAGGCAATTCGCCAGTTAATGCAGGAAAAAGGTCTTTCAGAAGACTCAGTAAAATTGACAATTGAGAATATGCTTAAAGCAGCATATAAGAGAACTTTTGGTACAGCTGACAATGCTGTTGTACAGTTTGCTGATGATTTATCAGATGTAACACTTTTCTCTCGTAAAGAAGTAGTAGATGGTGTATACGATCCTGTTTTCGAAATTGAACTTGAAGATGCACGTGCTCTTTCAGAAGAAATCGAAGTTGGTGACGAAATCGATATTCCTCTTGATCCTAAAACAGATTTTGCTCGTTCAGCAGTATCAACAGGTAAGCAGACTGGTCATCAGGGATTGAACGAAAGCTTTAAAGACAATCTTTATAACGAATATAAAGACAAAATTGGTGAAATCATCATCGGTTACTACCAGCGTGAAAAGAATGGAAGTATCTATGTTGACTTCGGTAAGGTAGAAGGTGTTCTTCCTGCTAAATTCCAGTCACCAAGAGAAGAATACGAAAAGAATGACCGTATCCGTGCTCTTATCGTTGATATTAAAAAAACTTCAAGTGGAATTCAGGTTGTACTTTCAAGAAGTGATCCTGAGTTTGTACGTTCTATCATTGAACTTGAAGTTCCAGAACTTTCTGATAAGACTGTTGAAATCTACAAAGTAGTACGAGATGCAGGTTATAGAACAAAGATCGCTGTATTCGCAAATCGTGAAGATGTAGATCCAGTTGGAGCTTGTGTAGGTCTCAAAGGAAGTCGTATTCAGAATGTTATTACAGAACTTTCTGGTGAAAAAATTGATGTTTTGAAATATGACTCAGATCCAGTTGTATTCATCAAAAACGCTTTGAGTCCTGCTGAAGTAAACAAGGTAATTATCCTTGATGCAGAAAAGAAACAGGCTCTTGCAATTGTTCCAGACAGCCAGTTCTCACTTGCAATTGGTAAGCAGGGACAGAATGTTCGTCTTGCAAATAAACTTTGTGACTGGACAATCGATGTTAAGACTGAAGAACAGGCTGCAGAAATGGATCTTTCTGAAGTTGTAAGTCGTCAGGCTGCAATTAATCTCTTTAATGATGATGGTGCAGAAGAAGAAGGCAGTGCAATCTCTGCTCTTCCTGGTGTAGATGTTCGTGTTGTTGATATTCTTAAAGAAAGCGGAATTGTTGATATTCAGCAGTTCATTGATGCTTACGAAGAAGATGCTCTTAAAAATATTGAAGGTATTACAGCCGACGATATTGAAACAATCAACAATATCATTAATGAAAATGTAGAAATCGTAGAAGAGGGTGATTCTTCAGAAACTCAGAGTCAGGCTGAAGCAGAAGCTGAAGAAGAATATTTCTGTCCAGAGTGCGGGGCAAAGATTACACTTGAAATGACTGTATGTCCAAAGTGTGGTTGTGAGTTTGAATTCTCGGACGATGAAGAATAGAGGTTTAATAGAAATATATGGCAGATGAAACAGTAAAAAAACCTGCAGTAGTTGTACATAAGAAATCAGCAGTAGCTCGTCCACAAGCAGAAACAACTCCAGCATCAAATGCTGCAAAACCAGCTTCTCCAGCAGCTAATAACACTGCAGAAGCACCAAAGAAAAAGGTTGTTGTTGTTAAGAAAAAAAGTGCTGCTCCTGAAAAGAAACCAGTAGCTTCAGCAGAAACAGAAAAAACAGATAAACCTGTTGCAGAAAAGCCTGCTAATGAAAAGCAGACAGCACAGGCAGCTGAACAGCCAAAACCTCAGGAAAGAAAGCCTGCAGGTGATCAGCGTCAGGTGCAGCAGGGTGGACAGAAGACTTTCAGACGTTCAGGATCTTTTGAAATTAATTCTTCAAGACCAAATGTAAAGGCTGGAAATCTTTCTGATCATACTCAACGCCAGCCTTACGGCAATAGAGATGGCCGTCCAAATGGTGGCTTCCAGCGTCGTGAAGGTTCTGGCTTTACTGGAGCTCAGGCTCGTCAGGGCTATCAGAATCGTGAACGGGATGGACAGAACCGTGGAAATGGCGGATTCAACCGTGATGGTCAGAACCGTGGTGGATTTAATCGCGACGGACAAAACCGTGGAAACGGTGGATTCAACCGTGATGGTCAGAACCGTAGTGGATTTAACCGTGGTGGCCAGGGTGGCGGATTTGGTGGAGGTCAGGGAAGAAACTTTGGACCACCACCAGCTGATAACATTACAACAAATAAAACAGCAGCTAAAAAGAAGTTTACTGGAAAGAAACAGACTTATAGCCGCAAAGATAAAGAAGAAGCTTTCGACGAAGACAAGTTCTTTGAAACAAAGAAGAAGATTGAAACTCCAGCAAGTGTTGTTCCTGCAAAGATTGATATCATGGAATCAATCTCTGTTTCAGACCTTGCTCGTAAGATGAACCTTAAGGCTTCTGAAATCATTGGAAAATTGATGTCGATGGGAATGATGGTAACAATCACTCAGTCTATCGATTCAGATACAGCAACACTTCTTGCTGCTGAATATAACTGTGAAGTACATCTTGTAAGCTTGTACGATGAAACTGTAATTGAAACAGACTCTGCAGATGATAACAACATGCAGGCTCGTCCACCAATCGTAACTGTAATGGGACACGTAGACCATGGTAAGACAAAGACTTTGGATGCGATCCGTAAGTCACATGTTGCAGATGGCGAAGCTGGTGGTATTACACAGGCTATCGGTGCTTATTCAGTTCACACAGACAAGGGATCTATCACATTCCTTGATACACCGGGACATGAAGCATTTACAATGATGCGTGCCCGTGGTGCTCAGATTACTGATATCGTAGTATTGGTTGTAGCTGCAGATGATGGTGTAATGCCACAGACTCTTGAAGCTATCAACCATGCAAAGGATGCTAAAGTTCCTATCATCGTTGCTGTAAACAAAGTTGATAAACCAGAAGCAAATCCTGATCGTGTTAAAACACAGCTTGCAGAACTTGG
This sequence comes from Treponema sp., assembly GCA_018385415.1. GTDB lineage: Bacteria > Spirochaetota > Spirochaetia > Treponematales > Treponemataceae > Treponema_D. The sequence goes on from JAHAZA010000038.1 coordinate 8,308, forward strand.
TCTTACTCCTGAAGAATGGGGTGGAGATACACAGTTTGTTCATATTTCTGCTCTCAAGAAAGAAGGTATTGATGATCTTCTTGATGCAATTCTTCTTCAGGCTGAAATGCTTGAACTTAAGAGTGCCTATGAATGCCGTGCAGAAGGAAAGATTCTTGAAAGCCGTGTAGATCAGGGCCGTGGTGTTGTTGCAACTGTAGTAGTTCAGAAAGGTACACTCCGTCAGGGTGACCCTTATGTTGCAGGTATTTACTCTGGTCGTGTCCGCGCTATGTTTGATGACCGCGGTCACAGAATCCAGGAAGCAGGTCCTTCAACTCCAGTTGAAGTTCTCGGTATGGAAGAAATGCCAAATGCCGGAGATCCATTCCAGGTAACAGAAAGTGAAAAAGATGCTCGTGCAATTTCTGCTAAACGTCAGGAACTTAAACGCTATGAAGCTGCTAAAGCCGTTAAAAAGACTACACTTGAATCTCTTTACAGCGATATTGCAGATAGCGAAGTTAAAGAACTTAAGGTTATCATTAAGGCAGACCTTCAGGGTAGTGCTGAAGCTCTCAAAGCTTCTCTCGAAAAACTTTCTACTCGCGAAATTCGCCTTAATGTTATTCACTCAAGTGCCGGAGCAATCAACGAATCAGATGTTACACTTGCAGCAGCTGACTCAAATGCAATCATCATAGGATTTAACGTTCGTCCTACACCAAAAGCAAAAATGCTTGCAGAACAGGAAAGCGTAGAAATTCGTAAATACAATATTATCTATAAGTGTGTTGAAGAAATTCAGCAGGCTATGGAAGGTATGCTTTCTCCTGATACTAAAGAAGAAGTTATCGGTCAGGTTGAAGTTCGTGACACATTCAAGGTTCCAAAAGTTGGTACTATTGCAGGATGTTATGTAACTGAAGGTTCTGTAAAGAAAACTTGTACAGTTAACCTTATCCGTGAAGGAATCGTAATATTTAACGGTAAGATCGCTTCCCTCAAACGCTTCAAGGATGATGCAAAAGAAGTTCTTAAAGGATTTGAATGTGGTATCGGTCTTGTTGACTGGCAGGATATCAAAGTTGGCGATACACTCGAAATTATTGATACAGTAGAAGTTGCTCGTAAACTTGGTGATTCAATTGCCCAGGAAAAAGCTAAAGAAGCTCAGTCTTCAGGTGATGCTGAATAATGGGTGAATACAGATTACTCAGACTTGGTGAACAGATCCGCGAAGAAATCTCTACATTGATTCTCCGCGGAGAAATTAAAGATCCAAGAGTTAACCAGTTTTTGACTATTAACAGAGTAGAGGTTGTTTCTGACCTTGCTTATGCAAAGGTTTATGTTTCAACCTTTATGGCTGATAATCAGCTTAATAAGGGTGTTGCCGGATTGCAGAATGCTGCCGGCTTCATTCAGTCAACAATTGCAAAAAAACTTACAATCAGAAAGTTTCCTAGATTAACTTTCGTTGCAGATACAAGTCTTAAAGACGGATTTAACATGGTTCGTAAGCTTGATGAGCTTGCTGCTCATGATGCAGAAGTCGCAAAAAAGGCTTCTGAATCAGGTTATAAATCTGAAAATGAAAATTATATCAACGAAATTAGTAATGAAAAACATTAATTAATGGCAAAAAAAAATTCAAATGCGGCGGGAATTGTACTTCTTGCAAAACAAAGTGGACTTACAAGTTACTCGTCGCTCAATGCAGTAAAGAAAGCCCTTGGAACTTCTAAAGTTGGACATACTGGTACTTTAGACAGTTTTGCCCAGGGGCTTTTAGTTGTCTGCGTAGGAAATCTTACACGACTATCATCTCATATAACAGCATTCAATAAGACTTACGAAGCTGTAATTGAATTCGGAAAAGAAACTGATACTTTAGATCCAACAGGCGAAGTGGTAAGAACAGCTGAGCTTCCAGAACTGCAGGCTCTTCTAAAAGCTGTTGAAAAACATAAAGGTGCTATTGAGCAGGTTCCGCCTGCCTTCAGTGCATTGCATGTAGATGGAAAACGTGCAAGTGATTTGGTTAGAGATGGTCATAATGTTGAACTTGAAAAACGTCTTGTTTTTATAATGGCCAGTAGAATATGTGAACTAAAATTTGACGATGGTACAAATATTTCTTTTAAAGAAAGTCCATCAGATGAATTTGAAAAAATTGATTTTAATGAATATTCAGACATTCTTTGTAAAAAAGTTCATTATGCCAGAATCAGATTTGAGGTAAGCAAAGGTACTTATATCAGATCCCTTGCAAGAGATATCGGCCAGGCATGTGGTAGTGCCGCTTTTTTGGATGGTCTTTTAAGAACCAGAATCAGCTGTTTTGATTTAAAAGACGCAGCAGGAATAGATTTATTAAAACCATTTACTATTGATTCTGTTTTATTAAATCTTAATTCAATTCCGAAAGGTGAAAATTTTGACTACATTGTGGAAGAAGTAAAAAACAAGATCCAGACCATGACTTCAGAAATAGCAGAGCAGTGCGGTTTACCTGCTGTCTGTCTTAATTCTTCCAACGAAATTGATTTCTATAATGGCCGTCCTCTTAAACAGAAAATGTTCACTCCGATTTATCCTGATAAAGAATTTATTGATAGTGATGGAAATTCAGTTAGACGGGAGAAAGCTTTTTTTGCTGATAATAAATATTCTGTATTTCTTGAGAATCTAACCTTTGCTGGAGTCATTCATTTTGAAAAACAGCATATTTCATATGACTATGTGATTCCACGGGGAGTAAAGCAATAAAATATTTTGGGATATATGATGAAAATATTCTACTGGGAAGAAATTAAAAATGATTTAAATAATGGCCGTTTGATACCTTTTTTTAAGCAGGGCTGTGGAATTTCTATTGGAAGCTTCGACGGACTTCATCAGGGGCATCGGGTGCTTTTGTCAAATCTCATTGATAACTGTAAAAGTATAAATCTTCTAAGTGGTGTAATTTCTTTTACCAGACCCCTTCCAAGTTTAAAGCATGCATCTGATTATCAGGGAGATTTAACAACCTTGAATCAGCGGCTTAAGCTTTTTGAAAAGGCTGGACTTGATTTTGCAATTATTGTGAATTTTGACGAAAGCTTTGCAGCCCTTAGTGGTGTTCAGTTTTTAACTTTGTTAGTTAATTCCTGTAATATGAAATTTATCGCTGAAGGCGTTGATTTTAGATGTGGATATAAAGGGGCTACCGATATAACTGCAATAAAATATTTTGCTGACAGCAAAAACATAAAGTATAATTTTGTCGAACCTGTTTATTATAGACAAGGAACGAATGAACAAGAAAGAATCAGTTCCTCTTATATTAGAACAATGGTTTTAAAACGATTTCTTTCAACTGTACAGGAACTTTTATTAAGACCATATTCCCTTGAATTAAAATTTGAAACCGAGAGAACGGTATTATTAAAATCTGAAATTAAACAAGTCCTTCCACCCAATGGTGTATATTCGGTTGAAGTAAAGGGAAAAAAGGTTAGACTTGAGATAACCGAAAAGGAATTGCAGTTTCAGTTTATTGATGGGTTTGATAAAACTCTACTTAACGAACTTGTAGAAGTTGTGCTATAATTAAAGAATAATTTTTATAAGAGGTATTTTCATGAACGCTAAAGTAAGCGCATTCCTTTCAAAACATAATTTTGTTCAGCATATTGATATTGATACTTTTTCTCAGGCATTGCTCAGTGATATGAGAAAGGGAATTAATGGTGAAAAATCTGATGAAGACATGATTCGTACATGGACTAATCCACCAGAAGCCAAAGTAAAAAACCAGAAAGTTATCGTAATTGATGCTGGTGGTACAAACTTCCGTTCTTGCCTTGTAACATTTGATGCAAACGGCGTTCCTTCTATTTCAAATCTTGAAAAGACTTCAATGCCTGGCATTGAAAAAGAACTTTCGTTCAAAGAATTTTTTGACAAGTTTGCAGAAAACCTTGAACACCTTAAAAATCAGGCTGATTCAATTGGTTTTTGTTTCTCATATCCTACAGAAATCCAGAAAGACGGCGATGGAATCCTTTTAGGCTTCTCTAAAGAAGTTAAGGCTCCTGAAGTTGTAGGTAAGCCAATCGGAAAATCTCTTGCAGATGCATTGGTTGAACATGGCTGGAACCGTCCAAAACGTGTTTCACTTTTGAACGATACAGTAGCTGCTTTGCTTGCTGGAGCTGCATCTGGAGCTCAGGGAATTGAATATTCTTCTTACATCGGATTTATTCTTGGAACAGGAATGAACGCTGCTTACATTCAGCCTGCAATTCCTGGTAGTAAAGATTTTGGTTCATCACAGATTGTAGTTTGTGAATCAGGAAAATTCTGTTCTGTAATCCAGTCTGATTTTGACAAAGAAGTAGACTCTAAAACAACAAAGCCTGGTACATTCTTTATGGAAAAAGGCTGTTCAGGAGCTTACCTTGGACCTTTGTCTTATTCTGCTTTGACAATGGCTTCAAAGGAAGGTCTTCTTTCACCTAAAGTTGCAGAAAAAATCCTTGCATTGGATAAGCTTACACTTATTGAAGCAAGTGCATATCTTGAACATCCTTATGATACAAATTACGTACTTGCTAAGATTCTTGCTGAATGCGGAACTGAAGAAGATTACGACTTTATCTTCCAGACTCTTGATGCAATTGTTGAACGTTCTGCTCGTTACAGTGCTACAATTCTTGCAGCCTGTGTAATTCAGAGTGGTGCAGGAACTATTCCTACAAAACCTGTATGCATTCTTTGTAATGGTTCAACATATCATAAGACTTATAAAATTTATGAACGTGTAAAAGGTTATCTTGAAGAACTCCTTACTCGTCAGAAGGGTCTTTATTGGGACATTATTGCAGTTGAAAATGACATCACATTGGGCGCTGCAATTGGTGGCTTAATTGAACGCTAAAAAATACAAGACTGCTTTGCTGGCACTTATACTGCTGGCAGGCAGTTTTTTTATTGCCAGTGCTGAAAACAACAGCATTCAATATATTGTAAAAACTCAATATTTCGACATTATATACAAAGCTCCTTCAAGAGAAACTGCAAAACTTATTTCAGAAAATGTTGATCAGATTTATCTTGATGTAAGGAATTCTCTTAAAGTCGAAAATTTTTATCATTTCAAAAATTTCCCTGTTTACATTGAATATAACACTGAAGAGTTAAATGCTTATTTTACAGATTATCCTTTCAGGCATATAACTGTTTATGATACTGTTGCAACTGATTCTCTTTCTGTTTATAAAGAGAACATTCTTTCTGTCCTTCAGCACGAAATTGTTCATGCTGTTTCCATGAATGTAAAAAATAAAGGAAATCAGATTTTAAGTCAGATTATTTATAATGGCTGGGGATTTTCTTTTTATACAATGCCTTCTTCTATTTCTGAAGGTATTGCGGTTCAGAAAGAAAGTGAATCTGGCCAGGGCCGGTTAAATGATCCTTATTCCACTCATATTATAAAACAGGCTCTGATTGAAAATAAATTCCCTGCATTTCAGAATATTACCGGTTCAAGAGATATTTTTCCGTCAGGAAATCTTCCTTATATTTTTGGCGGTGCTTTTACTGACTTTGTTATTAAAAAATACGGTAAAGAAAAATATCAGTTATTTCTTTATGAACTGAATAATAAGCTTCTTAATTATTATGTAAGTTATGAGAAAGTCTTCGGAACAGCTTTCAAATCTGATTATGAAGAATTTAAAGACAGGATAGTCATTCCTGATGTTGAAAAAACTCCATATGATGAAGAAGGCATAGAAGATTTTTATACTTTGTTCAAAGTATCAGAACAAAAGAAATATTCCCAGAAAAAAACAACTGGGGTAACTGAAGTTTCTTCTTATATTACAGAAGAAGAAAGTGGTAGTGCCTGGTTGTGCTCTGATTCTGGAGATGTATGGTATTCATCAAAGGAATTGTGTGCATCCGGTTACGTTCCTTCAAAACCTGTAAAACTTTTTACCATGACAGGAATTACGAAGCTTTCATTTTCTTCAGACGGAAAATATCTTGCTGTTTCCAGAACAGTTTCATACAATACGAGAACAAACGTTGTTTCTATTTACGATATGAAGAATAAAAAATTCTTCAAATTGGGAGAAGATTACAGGGATGCAACGGTTTTATCAAAAAATGGAACCTATTATGCTGTTGCCGTAAAAACTATAAGTCAGAATTGTAGTCTGGAGTTTTTCAAGATTTCTGATAAAGGAAAATTTGAGCATGAAAAAACAATTAACCTTAAATCTGGCGAAATTCCATCCAGCCTTAATGATGCGGGAAATTTAACATTAAGCTTTATTTATAAAGAAGGCTTGAAACGGTCTATTTCTTTATATAATAAGGAATTAGATCAGTTTAATTCTGTTGATTTACCATCAGATATTTTTATACGGGATCTGGCTCCCGTTGTTTCAAAATCCTTTGTGACCGGTCAACAGGGAATTGTATTAAGCTTTTCTTATGCAAGAAAAGATACTCTACCACGTCTTGGTTTTTTATCTGTACGAATGGATAATGAACAATTTTCCACTGCAAAACTTCATCTGCTTATAAATGATATTTCCGGTGGTGTATATTCTCCGGCTGTTTATTTTTCATCTCAAAGCTTAAAACTCCCTTCTGTTATTTTTGTTTCCCAATTCTATGATAATTCAAAATTATCTGTAATGGATACAGACAAATTTGATTTTGAACAGATTAATGTTTCTGTCCAAAAAGATGAAAGATTTAATAATTATAAACAGCTAGTTGAAGTCACAATTGAAAATGAAAAAAGGTTTTCCGGCTTTAATTATGCCTTTCATGGAATTTTCGTTCCATTAAGTCTTATTCCATTATATGATGAGGATTTTAATCTTAAGTATATGGGGTTTGCCGGAATTACATGGCATTCAAAAGGTTATCATATAAGTGCAGGGTATGAACCGTTTACAAATTCATGGGGAGCCACTCTGTCAATTTTCAACTCCTCACCAACTGAAAACGGTTCGTTCCAGCTATCAGGTCATGTAGCTTTTGATCAATATGGCTTCAGACAGACAGAAGATGAATTGATTTTTGAATATCAAATTCCTGTTGGAAATCATTCCCATCTATTTTTTTCAAGCTCTACAAGATATTTTACAGGACATCCGGAAAAGTGGACCTGGCAGTCTGAAAATTATGCAAGAAATGTAAGCTTGACATCTTTTGTTAATCAGGAAGTTTTTGAGATTTCCACACTGCATAAAACCGGTGCTGGTATAAATGAAGTTGGTGGAGTATATCTTGGATCTGTTTTTAATTACACAAAGCTTGACTCAAATATAAAAGGATATAAAGGGGAGGGAATAAATCTGGGTCTTGAAACAGGCTTCAAATTACCATATTTGATTCCTTTTGAAAATCCAGAGAATGTTACCCTGAATCTGCCTTTTTCTGCCAGCTTTGCAATATTCCCTAATATTTCAAAATTTATGAACTGTAAGGCTTCTGTTGTTTTGTTCGCAATGGAAGTGCAGCAGGGAACTGAAAGATTCTTTTTTCCACTTTATCTGAATAGATTTACTGTTACAGCATCATATTCTGGAAGTCTTTATTATTCCAATAAAATAAATATGACCATTGCAAATCTGGATATGCTTGAAGCTGGTCTTTTAAATTCCGTTTATACAGATTCTATAAGTCTTGGATTTGAAATGGGAATTACTATTAATACTGGTTTTCTTCAGCAGCTGGAAGTATTAAACATAGGTGCAGACTTAATTTTTGATATAAATCAGCGCTTTCCTGATAATAATAGAATTCACTTAAAACTATGCAGTCAACTTGTTTTTTAGCCGATATTAAGTTAAAATAGTTATAAGGGGAAAAAAGTGGCAGGTTCAAGTTCAATCGGAAAAACAATAGTTCTCATCTTATTAATTGCAATTTTAGCTATTGGTGGGCTTTTATGGTTTGACTTTTTAGGTCTTATTAACATAAAGAATGTTACACGCCCGATTCTTACACCTGTTTACAGATTATTTCATCTGGAACCACAAACTTCTACAACTTCCACTTCTACAAAGCCATTATTTGCCGATTTAGACCAGGATCGCCTTGATAAACAGCGTGAATCTCTCGAAATTTTCCAGCAGGAGCTTGAAAAACGTGAGTCTGACACTGAAATTCTTGAAAAAAAGAATGAACAGATTGCTCAAGAGCTGGAAGATCGCGAAAAATCTCTCGAAGAACGCGAAAAAACATTTAACAATGAAAAGAAAAAGTACGATGATAAAGAGAGAAACATTGTACAGATTGCCGCAAACCTTGAAGGTATGCAGCCAAGAGCAGCTGTTGAAATCCTTAACAAAATGGATGATCAGCTTGTAATTGATGTATTACGAAAGGTTGAAGAAAGAGCACAGGCTAATAACGTTGCCTCTATGGTTGCTTATTGGCTTTCTTTGATGGAGCCTGAAAGAGCTGCTACCATTCAGAGAAAAATGGCTGTAAAGCCTCTCTCACTTGACGAAGACGACTAATCTTTAGTTCCTTCTTTCGGTAACTTACATGTTTTCAAAGACTGTGTTGCAGTCTAATAACTATGGAGGTTACCGAATGCAGGGAATGAATTTCAATTACGATTCAACCTATATTCAGAACACAATTCAGGAAAATCCAAAAACAGAGGCTTTTGATTTATCAGATAAGGCTGACAGCACTGTAAATTTTATGCAGATGATTCATTCAGCTAAAACTGAAATGTCAGAACCAGTCAAAGATTTTAATTCTGAATCTGTGAAGGGCACCGACAGGGAAGTTACAAAAAGTTCTTATGAAACTGCAGAATCTAAAGCTATCGAAAAAGATATGAATGATGTATCTGATAAGAAAAATGAAGTTGCAGTAAATGACAAGGATGTTCAAAAAGCTGATGACATTTCTGAAAAGAATGAAAAGAAAGTTTCAGATGCAGAAGCTTTTCTTGCAAGACTTTTAAATGCTTCTGAAAATAAAACAGAAGTAAAAGAACCAGCTACAAAAGTACTTGCAGCAAAAAAAGCGTTAAATACTTTTAAGGATGTAAACTCCAATCCTTCAGATGCACAGAAAATTTCTGTACTCAAAGAAAAAGTAGACGACCAGAAACTTATGGCAATGATTGAAAATATCAAGGACCTTAAGATTTCTGACAAAAAAGAATTTGATGATGCTGATCTTTTAGCTTCACAGTTGCAGTTTGCTCAGGATATTAAAGTAATGCCTGAAGTGTCTGATGTAAAAATGGAGAAAGAAGAAAATTCAAATCTTATTTCGAAAGATTCAAAAATCAAAAAGACAGAAAAAAAACTTGCTGATGTTATATCTGTAACAGACTTAAGAACAGAAGCCGCTGGAGAAAAAAAATCACAATTGACAACAGCAATCAAACAGACTTCAAATGATTCTGTCTCAATGACAATGGATCTTAACAATCAGGCTCAAAAAAATATTCTTTCCCTTGATTCACAAACTGCAGGAGCTCAGGGATCAAATTTCCAGGCAATGCTTGAAAATCAGATTTTTGAAAACTCAGCAGATTTTGTTAAAGCTGGAAAAATAGTTTTAAAGGATAATGATGTTGGTAATATCGATCTTATTCTTCATCCTGCAAGTTTAGGAAATGTTAAGATAAGTTTGGAATTATCCGATAAGGTTATTACCGGAAAAATCCTTGTATCAAGTCAGGAAGCACTGGATGCATTTAATGCAACTCAAGAAAGTTTAAAGACTGCATTTATTGAAAGTGGATTTGATGGAGCAAGTTTTGATGTTGCATTTGCAAATCAGAATCCTGATTTTTCAAATGCTGGACAGAATCAAAATGGTAATTCCCGTGAAGCAAAACAATCTTACGGAAATTATGTTGTAGAAAATACTTTAGTCGATGAAAGTAATTCCGATATATATAACGACGATCGCGATTATTCATTGAATATTGTTGCGTAAATTAAAAGTTAGAGGTGAATGATGGATTCAATCAACACTAAAATGAGTGCACCAGAACTCATTAAAACAGACGCTGAAGTAAACCGTTTTAACAAAGTTAATGAAAAGATGACTGGTATTAAAAATAAGCAGCAGATGGGTAAGGATGAATTTCTTACTTTGTTGATTGCTCAGCTTTCACATCAGGATCCAACCAATCCAATGGATAATACAGAGTTCGTTGCACAGATGGCTCAGTTCTCTTCATTGGAACAGATGCACAATATGTCAAATGGTTTTGAAAAGATTGCATCTGTAATGCACAACAATGATGCAATTTCAACAATCGGAAAGACTGTTGAAATTGAAATGGGTACAGATAAGATTACAGGTGTTGTAGAAAAAGTTGTACGTGGAGAAAATCCACAGGTTTTCGTTAACGGAAACTTCTACAACATGGAACATATTAACGCAGTATACGGAAACTAAAACGAGGGTAGCTATATGATGAGATCACTTTATTCTGGTGTATCAGGAATGCAGAATCACCAGACAAGAATGGATGTAATTGGTAACAACGTTGCAAACGTTAACACAAACGGATTTAAAAAAGGTCGTGTTGATTTTCAGGACATGATTTCTCAGCAGCTTTCTGGAGCCGCAGCGCCTACAACAGAAGTTGGTGGTGTTAACCCTAAAGAAGTAGGGCTTGGTGTTCAGGTTGCAGCAATCAATACAATCTTTACACAGGGAAACTTACAGACAACTGGTGTACAGACTGATATCGCAATTCAGGGAAACGGATTCTTTATTTTGAAAAATGGTGAAGAATCATTCTACACAAGAGACGGTTCATTCGGACTTGATAAAGCTGGAACTTTGGTAGAACCTGCAAGTGGTCTGCGTGTTCAGGGTTGGATGGCTCGTGAAGTAAACGGTGAACAGATTGTTCAGACAGCTGCAACACCAACTGATCTTATTATTCCTGTTGGATCAAAGGATCCAGCTAAAGCTACACAGAATGTAAAACTTGCATGTAACTTAAATAAAAACACACCTGTAATTGAAGAAGGTGCATCTCCAGCAGATATTGCAAAAGGTGAATGGAATATCGAACAGAAAATTTATGATAACTTCGGTAACGAACATCTTCTTACTGTAAGATTTACTCGTGTACCTGGAACACCTAACCAATGGCGTGGTGAAGTACAGGTAGATGCAGAAAATGCTGAATACACACAGACTCGTATTGGACTTGGTACAACAGACGGAATGAATAATGAGTTCATCGTAAACTTTGATAACCACGGAACTTTAAGATCTGTAACTGATGCTGCAGGAAACGTAACAAATGAAGATGGTCAGATTCTTCTTGCTACTTCATTCACTGTACCTGAAGCTAATGTTGATGAAGATGGAAATCCATTACGTCAGACATTCAATCTTAACCTTGGTACAATCGGAAGTCAGATTGATACTGTAACACAGTATGCATCACAGAGTTCAACAAAAGCTATCTCTCAGGATGGTTATACAATGGGTTACCTTGATACATTCAAGATTGACCAGAGTGGTGTAATCACTGGCGTTTATTCAAATGGTACAAACCGTACAATCGGTAAAATTGCAATGGCATCATTTACTAACCAGGGTGGTCTTGAAAAAGCAGGAAACAACACATACGTTGAATCTAACAACTCAGGACAGGCAAATATCGGTGAAAGCGGAATCGCAGGAAAAGGTTCAATGCTTGCTGGTGCTTTGGAAATGTCAAACGTTGATTTAACATCTGAATTTACAGATATGATTACAACACAGCGTGGTTTCCAGTCAAACGCAAAGACAATTCAGACTTCAGATACAATGCTTGAAACAGTATTGAGTTTGAAACGCTAATTGAATTAAATATAAATTAAAAGCCTGACAGTTTTGAAAGTGCACAAAAGTGTAAATCAAAATTGTCAGGCATTTTTTTTTAAATTATCTCTGTATTCGAATGCTTAAACCACCACTCCATATATTATGATTGATATCATAACTTGCATTTGTATCAAGCTGAATCATTCCTAATGTTAAACCAAAACCTGCAAATATTTGAGATGTAAAGGAATTTTCAAAGCTTACATTTTGTGAACCGCTGCCTTTTTTTGTTAATGTTCCATCAATTGTTAGTCCATCTGCAGAACGCCAGTAGTAATTTGTATTTGAATTGGAAAAAATTCCTCTATATCCAATAAATGGAGTAATGAAAGAAAAGCTTTTTGAAATCTGAGTTTGGGCAAATAAAGTATGTGTTTCAAAATCCAGATCAATTCCTGAAGCAGGGGAACCGCAGCCAATTCCACCTTTTGAAAAATAATAACCTGCACCAATTGACCAGCATGGAAGATATTGTGATTCCTGTATGAGCGGAATTCTTATATCGCCTCCAATAACAAATAACGACATGTAAATTCCTGAAAGCAATTCTTTAAGGTTTCTTGTATCAACTGTAAAAAAAGAAATTCCCAGATCAAAAGGAATAAAGATTCCACCGATTTTTGCATTAAGTCCGATTGTTGGATATGCAAATGTTTCCGGAACTCCCGATACATGCATCATTGTAGCGGCAGTGCATAAATCATCCATATTGATCTGTGTAAGACCACCTTCAAGGCCAACTGCAAAGTGCATTGTATTGGAAGGAATAAAAGAGCCAATCCATGCTTCTGAATAGACATTTTGTTCTGTAGAGGCATTGGGAATTATATTGTTTAATTGCGTTGAAAAATTATCAAGACATGTATTGATGTTTTTCTGAGGCGTTTGACAATATAAAGCTGCCATTAAAAGAGAAGATATTACAACAAATATAATGCGTCTTGAGTTATTCAATATCCAATTTCCTTAAATATATTATATAAAAATGACAGGTATTCCGCAATGAAAGAAAAATGTTAAAAAAAATTAAAAAACTTTTCAAATCTATTGACAATAAATTTAATTTCATATATATTAAGTTACATCACGCCGCGATAGCTCAGCTGGTAGAGCGCTGGACTGAAAATCCATATGTCGTCAGTTCGACTCTGACTCGTGGCAAAAAGCTGAAATCTTTTGATTTCAGCTTTTTTTTTGCCTGTTTATTTTCCTTATTCAATTCCGTAAAAAAAATGTTTCTCTTGTTTAAATTGCTTATATAGAATATAATTATTTCTATGGAATGGCTTATACTTTACCGAAATGAGCATAAAACTACTGCTGAATCAATCAGACAGATGCTCTTGCTTCATGAGATTAAAGCTTCAGTGCTTGCAGTTGATAATGTCTGCAAGCTAGAAGATGAAACTATAAATAATAAAATTAAAAATGCTACTTATTGTGTACTGCTTGATGATCAGCTTCTTGTTGAAGACAAAGTTGCATTTTATTATGGCTTTTTGATTGGGCGTGTAAAAAGATTTTATACTTTGAACAATGAATGGGCCTCTAACATGGAATTTTTCAAAAACGTTTCCATTTTTTCAGGTGAACGTTTATTGAATGAAAAACTAGAAAGTCAGATTGATTCAATAAAAAATGAAGAAAAATCTAGAGACGCATTCTCTTCATTATTTAATGATGGAATTCCTTTTACAGCAGATTGTTTTGCCCATCATATTGAGAAAGATAATTTTGAAATCTGTCAGCGTTTTGTTGATGCTGGAATTAATATTAACTGTCGTACAGAAGATGGAACGCCAATGCTTAATGTTGCAATTCGTTCTGAACAAAACAGAATGGTTGAATGGCTTTTATCACAAAATGTTGATATTGATGCAGTTTCCAATGACCGCGGATATTCAGCTGTAATGGATGCTGTCTGGAAGAATAATTATGAATTAACAAAAACACTTGTTGAACGTGGTGCAAATCTTAATTTTATTGGACGAGACGGGCAGTCTGTTCTTGTTCTTGCAGTGGGTGCAGGTAAATTGAATATATGTCAGCTGCTTGCAGATTCCGGTGCTGATCCTGATATTAAAGATCAGATGGGAATGTCTGCTTACGGATATGCAAAACTGTTTAATAGAACTGATATTGTTGAAGCTCTTGAAAAACATCATAAAGAATAAACTACATTAAAAGAGAATTTATATGGCAAAAAAACAAATTAAAAATACAAAAACAACAGATAAAGAAAGAAAAACTGTGACAGTAGCTTTTGCAGGTGGTGGAACAGGTGGTCATATTTATCCAGGACTGGCAATTGCAGATGAATTAAGAGATATCTGTAATGAAGCAGATATTAATCTTAATCTTGTCTGGATTGGAAATTCCAAGGGAATGGATAAAAAGATTGTTGAATCAAATATTGGTCCAGATGAAAAACCTTCTGTTGATAAATTTTACGGAATCCCTTCTGGGAAACTTAGAAGATATTTTTCTGTTCAGAATTTTATTGATGTATTTAAAATTGGAGCAGGTTGTATTTCTGCTTATTTTAAATTGCTTAAACTTAAACCTGCAGTGTTGTTCAGTAAGGGAGGCTTTGTAAGCGTTCCTCCATGTTTTGCTGCAAAGCTTTTAAAGATTCCTGTTGTTACACATGAATGTGATTTTACACCAGGCCTTGCAACAAAAATTAACAGTCGCTTTGCAACAAAACTTCTGCTTTCTTATGAAGAAACAAAGGAATATATTAGGCAGGAACTTGAGGAAAAAATTATAGTAACTGGAAATCCTGTTCGTCCTGTATTTTATAATACAGATGATGAAATTGGAAAAGATTTTACTGGTTTTAAGTATTCTAGAAAAAAGAAACCTATTCTTTTTGTAATGGGCGGATCCCTTGGTGCAAAACAGATTAATGACATGGTGTTTGAAAATCTTGAATGGTTATGTGAACGCTTTTATGTAATTCATCAGACTGGAATTAAAAACCAGGATTCAATGCCTGTAATTCCTGATGCTTTGGCTGATAGTTATAGAAGTTACCCATTTATTTATGAACAGATGCCTCATGTCATTTCCTATGCTGATGTAATTCTTTCAAGGGCGGGGGCTAACAGCTTGTGGGAATGTGCAGTACTCAAAAAGCCTATGGTACTTGTTCCATTGTGCGGAAGCGGAACAAGAGGTGACCAGGTTGATAATGCTGAATTTTTTGAACAGAAAGGTGCTGCAATTGTTTTGAATGGAGAATATGCAAATTCCAATTCTTTAAGAAATGCTCTTATTACAATGCAGGATTCTAAAAAGCGAAAACTGTTCTCAGAAGCTTGTGGTAAAATGCTTCCTAAAAAAAGAAGTGCAAGATATATTGCAGAAATCCTAACAGAAAACTTTATTAACAGGTAATATAATGACACCATCATTAATTCTTGATTTATTTCTGATTTCACTAGTTCTCTTTCTCGCTATCAGATCAGCCATCATAGGTTTTCTTGATGAGCTTTTCGGAGTTGGGCCTTTTGTACTTGGTGCATATCTTGGCCTTATGTTCATGCATTTACTTAAGCCATATGTTGCAAAATGTATGAATCAAACTCTGGCTTCAGTTGTTTCATTCCTTTTGATTTTCTCTGTTGTTTTTCTGGTAATGAAAATTATTCAGGCTATTTTGAAAAAAATATTTGAAAGTCAGATTATGACAAGCTTTGATCATGGACTTGGATTTTTATATGGAGCTGCTGAAGGCGTCTTTCTTATTGTAATAATATTTATTGTTATGGTTTTGATTCAGAATTGGGCTGATACTCAGAGCCTTAGAGACGGTTCCTTCCTCTATAAATTCTTTAAAGGCTTAATCGATTCTGCCTGTGGTCAGGTATTGGAGCAGGTTCCTGTCGGAGCAGCTGCATAATGTACGATAATCTTCTTTTTCAAAGTGTAGATTCTCTTTTAACTTCTGATATTAAAAATGATAATCTACCAGGATCTATTTTGTTTTCAGGTCCTGATGCATCAGGTAAGTTGACAGCGGCTCTTGAAACTTCAAGAATCCTTTCTTGCAGAGGTCCAAAAAAAGGAAAGTGGCTCTGTGATTGTTCCTCGTGTTTACAACATAAAGCTCTTGTTAATTCCAATACAATTCTTTTAGGACCAAGAGATTGCAGTCTTGAAATTTCTGCAGCAAAAAAAACTTTTTTGACTGCTTTTTATAGAAATGAGCATGTTGAAGCTGCAAGATATCTTTTTGTTCGTAGTGTAAGAAAACTTACAATGCGGTTTAATCCTATTTTGTGGCAGGATAGTAAGAAGCTTTCAAAAATCTCATCTTATACTTCAACTCTGGATGAGCTCCTTGAGGAAATTGATCCACCTCGTGAACTTCCTGACTATGAAGCTCTTTCAAAAATATGTGATAAGATTGAAAAAGAAGCATTAGGACTTGAAGAGGAATTTATGTATGATTCCATTTCTATTTCTCATATCAGAAATCTTTCAAGCTGGGCACATATTTCTCTTTCCGAAGGTAAGAAAGTAATTGTTATTGAAAAAGCTGACAGAATGCTAGAAGGTGCAAGAAATGCACTCCTTAAAATTCTTGAAGAGCCACCAGAAAATACCGTTTTCATTCTTACTACAAGTAAACGAAATTCTGTAATGCCTACTATTTTATCGAGAGTACGTACGTATAATTTTATAGCCAGAACAAATACTCAAAGTAAAGAAATCATTAATAGAGTTTATCATGATGAATTTGAAGGATCTATTGAGCAATATCTGCAGTTGTTTATGGCAATTCCACCAGAAACAATTAAGCAATATACTCATACATTCTATAAAGAAATTGTAAACGGAATAATTCCAGATGTAGCAGCTCTTGTAAAAAATTGTAATAAATTTGATCCAAGATTGCTTTTGAGATTGTTCCTTGAAAATATTTACGAGATTCAGAAAACAGCTTTAACTTGTGCAAAAGGTGTGGAAGCAAGTTCTCAGTGTACAAAAGCTGTTGGTGATTGCTGGAACAATGTTACAGTTTATAACATGTCTGTTGAAGCAAGCCTGGAACAGCTGGTAAAAGAAATTGCATTAATTAATCGTCTTAATGAAAATGTATTAAAACAAGCTTATGACAAACTTTAAAACTAGAATTGCAGATAAAATTGCTAAACTTTCAGATTCACAGTTGCAGACTCTATTTGAAGCATTAACTTCCGATAACATGATGTTAAGTTCAATTATTGAATCTTTGACATCCGGAGTTATGATTGTGGATAATGACTGGATTCCGATTTTATCTAACAAAGCAGTTGAGCGTTACGTTCCTTTAACTATGCATTTATCAGATGGTAAGGCAGAAGGAATTAAGATTTTCAAATTAGTCAAAGATAAAGATATTTCCATTTTCTTTAAAAATTGCTGTGATTTTAATAAAACTAATATTTCAGAAGAGTTCACTGTTTCAACCAGCAGTGGAACCGTACGATTTATTACGGTTACTGTCAGCCCGCTAATTACAAATGATCAATTTAATGGAAATATCATTGTTGTTCGTGATATTACAGAAAAACGTAATCAGGAAATTCTGCTGCATCGAATGGAAAGTCTTGCAAGTCTGACAAATCTTGCTGCAAGCGTTGCTCATGAAATTAAAAATCCATTGGGAGCTATAAGTATTCATATTCAACTTTTGCAGAAGGCAATTGCAAAAGCAAGAGATAATGAAGATAAGCTTCCTGATAAAAAATTTGTAGAAAATTATATTGATGTAGTTAATGAAGAAATCGCCAATCTTAACAAAATTGTTGTTGACTTTCTTTTTGCTGTTCGGCCAGTTAGTGCAAATCTTGAACTTCTTCATCCTAATGCAATTGTTGAAAAGCTTATTGATTTTCTTAAGCCAGAATATGAGAAAGAAAATGTTAAGTTAAATGTAGCATTGTGTCCTGAAGATACAAAACTACTACTGGATGAAAAGTTGTTCAGAGAAGTTATTGTAAATTTGTCACAGAATGCAATTCATGCAGTTAATGAAAAGAATAATTCTGAGCATGATAAAATTATAGTAATTACCAGTGTTATTCGTGATGACAAATATGTTCTTTCGATAACAGATAACGGTTGTGGAATTCCTGAAGACAAGCTTAATAAAATCTTTGAGCCATATTATACAACTAAAGCAACGGGAACAGGTCTTGGTCTCACAACTGTTTATAAAATTGTAAAAGAATTTAGTGGTGATATATCTGTTAAATCTATTGCAGGTGAGGGAACTTCATTTATTATTTCAATTCCTATTCCTCAATTGAATAAAAAACTTCTGGCTTACAATGAGTCTGATAATACATAAAGGTTAAAAAATGAAATTTACACTTTTAATAATTGATGACGAAAAAAATATCCGTGAAGGTCTAGGTGCTAACTTTGAGATGGAAGGATACAATGTCAAACTTGCTGAAAATGGTCAGCAGGGACTTGAATTTATTTCAAAGGGTGATATTGATTTAGTAATCACAGACTTAAGAATGCCAGGCATTTCTGGTGAAGAAGTTTTACGTAAAGTTACAACAGAAACACCAGGTATTCCTGTAATTGTATTGACAGGACACGGAAGTATTGACTCTGCAGTTGATGCAATGCGTAATGGTGCCTATGACTTTTTGACAAAACCTTTGAATCTTGATCAGCTTACAATGATTGTAAAACGAGCACTTCAAGCCCGTGAACTTTCACTTCAACATAAACAGTTAGAGAAAGAAGTTGAAAAAGATATGGCTTTTGACAAGATGATTGGAAAAAGCGCCGAAATGCAGAAGGTTTTTGAAATGATTAAAAAAGTTGCTTCATCAAAAGCTTCTGTATTAATTACCGGAGAAAGTGGTGTAGGTAAAGAAGTCGTAGCTGATGCTATTCACAAGCTTTCACCTCGCAAGGATCATCAATGTATTAAGGTTCATTGTGCAGCTTTAAGTGAAACCCTTCTTGAAAGTGAACTTTTTGGTCATGAAAAAGGAGCATTTACAGGTGCAGACAATCTTGTAAAGGGACGTTTTGAACTTGCTCATGAAAGTTCAATTTTTCTTGACGAAATCGGTGAAATTAATCCAAGTGTTCAGATAAAAATACTTCGTGTTCTTCAGGAAAAAGCATTCGAACGTGTTGGTGGTCAGGAAACTATAAATGTTGATGTAAGAATTATTGCAGCCACAAACCGTGTACTTGAAGAAGAAGTCAAAAAGGGAACATTCCGTGAAGACTTGTATTATCGATTAAATGTAATTCATATTCATGTACCACCACTTCGTGAACGTAAAGATGATATTCCGCTTCTTGTTGCAAGCTTTCTTGAAGAATTTGCCGTTGAGAATGGAAAGAATATTAAGGGAATAGATTCTCAGGCCAAATCTGCTATTTATAATTACAATTGGCCGGGAAACATTCGTGAACTTAGAAACTGTATAGAAAGTGCTGTTGTAATGTGCAGCGGAGAAGAAATAAAACTTGAAGATTTACCACCAACTGTAAGTAAATCTGCAGGCGATCAGTCTATAAATATTCCTGCAAATGCAACTCTTGATGAGGCCGAAAAAATCATCATTCTCCAGACTCTTGCAGCTAACAAGAATAATAAATCAAAAACCGCCGATCTTCTTGGAATTGGAAGAAAAACACTTCACCGAAAGCTTGAAGAATACGGAATTAATTCTGATGATTCAGAATAAACAAAAAGGCCCATGCTTTTTACAGCACTGGGCCTTTTCTATTAAAAACACTCTCCAGAATGGAAGTGCTTCTGAATACTAGATAATTGTTCCCGAAGGAATTACTACGTTCTTGCGGATTACGATAATTCCGTCTGCAACATAGAAGTTACCATAGTCACCGTTTTCGTATTTTTTACCGCTTACGTTGATAGAACAGTTGTCACCGATGCGGGCATTCTTATCGATAATTGTTTTTGCGATATGGCAATGTTTACCGATACCCATGTTTGGAGTTCCTGTTTCTTTATTCTTAGCTTTTTCTTCATCTGATTCATAGAAGTCAGCACCCATTGTGATAACACCGTCAAGAACTGTTCCTGATTCAATGATAGAACGTATACCGATTACAGAATGACTGATCATAGAATCTGTAATTACACATCCTTCACTGGCAATACAAGCTGTAAGATCAGCGTGGTTCATTTTACAAGGTGGAAGGTTAGTCATCTGTGTAAAGATTGGTTCTCTTTCATCGTAGAAGTTGAACTGAGGTTTTACATTTGTTAAATCAAGTGTTGCATCATAGAAGCTTCTGATTGTTCCGATATCTTCCCAGTAACCATCGAAAATGTAAGAATTGATTTTTTTAGTCTTGATGGCCATTGGAATAATTTCTTTACCAAAGTCCTGTTTGTCGTTGTTAAGAATTTCTTCCATTGTGTCTGCATTGAAAATGTAGATACCCATTGACGCAAGATATTCTTTTTCTTTTGGAAGCATTGGGTCACGAGATGCTTCAGGAATTTTCCAGTCATCAATGTTAAGATCTGGTGCTGGTTTTTCCATGAATTCTGTGATTTTGTGTTCATCGTCAATTTTCATGATGCCGAAGCCTGATGCATCTCTTCTGTTTACTGCGATTGTTGCAATAGAAACATCTGCACCACTTTTAATATGCTGATCCATGAAATCGTTCAAGTCCATGCGGTAAAGCTGATCACCTGAAAGGATGATGTAATGAGTAGGCTTCTGAGTTTTGAAGTGAATGAAGTTCTTACGAACAGCATCTGCAGTTCCTTCATACCAACCAGAGTGTTCAAGAGTCTGTTCTGCAGCAAGAATTTCTACGAAACCGTTAGAGAAGCGGTCAAAGTTGTAGGAATTAGAAATGTGAAGATGCAATGAAGCAGAGTTGAACTGTGTTAAAAGATAAATCTTTTTAAAACCTGAGTTGATACAGTTTGAAATAGGAATATCGACGATGCGATATTTTCCTCCAAATGAAACAGCTGGTTTTGAGCGTTCTTTTGTTAATGGGTAAAGACGAGTTCCTTTACCACCACCTAAAATGATGCTGATGACA
Organism: Treponema sp.; assembly: GCA_018385415.1. GTDB lineage: Bacteria > Spirochaetota > Spirochaetia > Treponematales > Treponemataceae > Treponema_D. The sequence continues at coordinate 29,227 of JAHAZA010000038.1, forward strand.
CGAGATTTATCAATTTCTTTAGACATATATTAACCCTCCAAGGTTATGTTAATTCAAGTTTATACTTTTTTTAGATAATTTATTATAAAACCCAAATTTCAAATTTGCAACTTTTTTATTACCTAAATAGAAAAAAATGAACAAATTTTACATTTTGAAAACTTTGATATTTGTTACGTTATCTTGATTATACTCAAAAAATAGTGTTTATTTATGCTGCATAGTGCAAGGAATTTTTTATGAAAATTAATTTTAGTTTTAAACAGTTTTGTCCTCAAAAATGGCAGGTAAAACTTCCATTTATGCTGGCTGCAGTGTTATTGATGGGTATTACTCTTTCAGTACTTATTGAGATTGGCTGGGGAACAGATCCTGCAACTTTTATGAATTATCATGTGGCGGCTTTGCTGGGAACAGATAATATTGGTCTTATCCAAATTATGGATTATGGAGTACTTCTTATTTTTGTAATTTTATTCGGTGCACAGCATATTGGCTTTGGGTCAATTGCAAATATGTGTTTTATAGGATTTGTTTCTGATTTTTCACGTTGGGTCTGGAAGTTGATCGGCTTCCATCAGTATCTTCAGAATGCCTCAATGGGACCAAAAATTCCAATTTTTGCTGCTGCTTTACTTCTTTTTGTAATTGCAGCTTCTATCTACATGAATTCTTGCCTGGGAATTGCTCCTTACGATGCTATTCCTAAAATCATAAGTGACGCTTCTCCAAAATTCCCATTCTTTATAATCCGCATTATTTTCGACTATTCTGCAATCGCCATTGGTCTTTTAGCCGCATATCTTGCCCGTAATAATATTACTGATCCTGTTGCTTCTTTTGCCGGAATTGGCCTTAAAACCAACATTTTTGGTTCTGCATGTATGAGTCTTCTTCTTGGACCACTTATTTCTGTAGTAGGAAAAGTGATGAAAATGGCAATTCCTGTGTTCCAGGATGCTGACAATGAAGAAAAAAAGGTAGAAAAAAACGCTGAATAAGGTGGAAATTCCCTTTTAAAGCATCTGAAATAGTACTTGAAACATATAAAAATCCTAAACTCAATTTTTTAAAAACCGATAATTAGAGTAACAATTTCTAATACGAGGGTAAAAAATGATCAGAGGATGGTACACAGGTGCAAGTGGAATGAACGCCCAGCAGTACAGACTGGACACAATTTCCAACAATCTTGCAAACGTTGATACTGCTGGTTTCAAAAAGGATGTAACAGTAACCAAAAGTTTCAGCGAACTGCTTCTTCGCCGTAAAGATTTTGACGGCGTTTATGAAAATCCGTTTGGTTCAGCTGATGCTGCACCAATTATTGGCAAACTTGGCGTTGGTGTAGAAACTAACGAAAACTTTACAGATTTTTCAGAAGGCTCACTTAGACTCACAAACACTTCTACAGATTTGGCACTTCATGGAAAAGGCTTCTTTGCAATTCAGACTCCTGACGGAGAACGTTACACAAGAAACGGAAACTTTATGATTGGTAAAGAAGGAATTCTTGAAACTAAAGATGGTTATCCAGTTCTTGGTGAAAACGGAATTATTCGACTTGAAGATGACAAATTCAAAGTAAACGAAGATGGAATCATCGTTACAAAAGACAATGAAGTAGTAGACCGCTTTAAAGTAGTCCGCTTTGATAATGAAAGATATCTTAAAAAACAGGGCAACAGTTTCTGGTATGAAACTGAAACTTCTGGCCCTGCTCATATAGCAGAAGGCTTTGAACGTCCTCAGTTTATTCAGAACTACATGGAAACATCAAATGTAAATGTAGTAAACGAAATGGTTCGTATGATCGAAGTAAACCGTGCATACGAAGCTAACCAGAAAACAATTCAGTCTCAAGATTCGATGATGAATACATTGTGGAACCGCGTAGCTGCAGTTCACCGCTAATTTAGGAGTAAGTTGAAATGGTAAGAAGTTTATGGACAGCCGCAACAGGCATGAACGGACAGCAGTCAAATATTGATGCAATTTCAAACAACCTTTCTAATGTTAATACAACAGGTTTTAAACAGCAGCGTGTTGAATTTGAAGATCTTATTTATCAGAACTTAAAACTTGCAGGAACTCCTGCAACTGAAGATACTGTTAATCCTGTAGGAATCCAGCAGGGAGCCGGTGTTAAAGTAGCTGCAACTCAGCGTATTTTTACACAGGGTTCTTTGCAGAATACAGGCGTTGACACAGATGTGGCAATTGTTGGCGAAGGTTTTATCCGTGTTCAGCAGTATGACGGAAGCTACGCATATACTCGTGATGGTGCTCTTAAAGTTGATATGACAGGACAGCTTGTTACATCTGAAGGTCTTCGTGTAATGCCAGAAATTATCCTTCCTGAAGGATTCGATATTCATACATTAACAATTACAGATCATGGTCGTGTAACTGTACAAGTTGCAGGTGAAGATCTTCCTGTTGATGTTGGTCAGCTTGATCTTTACAGATTTCCTAACCAGGTTGGTCTTGAAGCAGTTGGAGACAGCTTGTTCAAAGTTACTAATGCTTCTGGTGAAGCAATTGCAAGTCGTCCTGGTGTAGATGGAATGGGAATAATCAAGCACAAATTCCTTGAAATGTCTAATGTTTCAGTAGTAAATGAAATGGTTCAGATGATCGTTGCTCAGCGAGCATACGAGTTTAACTCAAAGGCAATCCAGACTTCGGATGCTATGCTTAACGTTGCTGCAAATCTTAAACGCTAATAAAGGATAATTAAATGACTGGAATTACAGGTCTTGGAAATCTTACACAAACAAATACAATGATGAATCATACAATGCAGGTTGAAGAAACAAACCGCTTTAATGCCCTCGTAAAAGCAGCGAAGTCTTCTTCATCTGCAGATACAAATGGAACTGTTTCAAGTGAACAGATTTCGATTCGTGATACACGTTTGAATGGTGAGTTTACTTCAGACTATTCAGGTACATTCAAAAGTGAAGCTGATAAAACAGCAAAAGCTTCTGGATTTGCCGCAAATTCAGTAAGATCACAGGGAAAGACAATCGATAAGACTTCGAAGCTTTACGAAAAGTCTCTTGAACTTGAATCATTCTTTGTAAAAATGATGGTTGATTCAATGCGTAAAACTGTAACTAAAGCTAATCAGAGCGAAAACAGTTTTGCACAGAAAATGTACGAAGACATGCTTTATGATGAGTACACAACAGCATTAACAAAGAATTCTGGATTTGGTATTGCAGATTCTATTTACCTTGAATTAAGCAGATAAAATATAAAAAAAATTAATCCTTCCTCCAGAGGACATAACGAACTCTGCCTTCATCAACAGCCTGCTTTATAGCACGTTCACGAGTTGAAAGGGCAGAGTTTCCTGTTTTTACCTCAATGAATAATACTTCATCAACATGACATTTTTCTCCATTGTCACAACTTTCTTCCAGACCCTTGAATGCAATAAAGTCAACAGGTTTTCCAATAAATTTGACTTCATCATAACGGGCAGGAAAATCAGGAAAGAGAGGAGCAAGCTGTTCTGTTACCTGGCCACCGATTACTGCCCTTGATCTTTTTACGGCATCGTTTCGCTCTGTCTGAATTTTTTTAGTTATCTTTGCTTTTTCCAGTAATGAGCCGATTATTTTCCCAAGAATGAAAAATATAATTGCGGATGCAAAAAATATTAAAATCTGTTGAGTTTTTGATAATGCACTAATGAAATCGAACATGATAAAATTTAACATGCTATGTTATTTAAAATCAAGATTTATCTACACAACTGTTGGAGTAAACTAAACACTGTCCATGGGGAATAGCGTAATTTTGCAAAAAAGTTTATACTTTAGTAACTATGACTAATCAATTACCAGAAAATCTTAAAGGCGTACACATTCACTTTGTAGGAATCAAAGGAACTGGAATGGCAGCCCTTGTTGAAATCTTATTTCATGCAGGTGCAATCATTACAGGTAGTGACGTAAGTGAACGTTTCTACACTGATGAAATTATCGAAAAGCTCGGCCTTAAAGCTGTTGAATTTTCAGAGAATAATATTACTGAAGAAATTCAGTATGTAATATATTCATCTGCTTATAAGCTGGATAAAAATCCTGACCTTATTGCGGCAGTAAAGAAAAATATTCCATGCCTTTTATATACTCAGGCATTAGGAAATTACAGTGAACGTGCATTCTCATGTGGAATCTGTGGTGTTCACGGTAAAACAAGTACTACTGGTCTTACAGGAACAATCCTTAAGGAACTTGACCTTCCTGTTCAAGTATTGGCTGGAAGTATTATCAATTCTTTTGGACAGACATGTACATATACATCTCCTTTAATTTCAAAACTTAATGCAGGAGATAAAAAATATTTTGTTGCCGAGACTTGTGAATATCAGAGACACTTCATGTCCTTCTGTCCTCAAAAGATTATTCTTACATCTGTTGAACCTGATCATCAGGATTATTATCCCACTTACGAAGATATCAGGCAGGCTTTCATTGATTACATCTGCAAGCTTCCAGAAGGCGGGGATGTAATTTATTGTGCTGACGACAAAGGCGCAGTTGATACAGTTACAATTGCAAAAACTCTTCGTAAAGATATTAATTACATTCCATATGGCGAAAGTGCAGAGGGGGAATATTCCCTTAAATTTGGAAAGGTTGAAAATGAAAAAAACAGTTTCTCTATCAAGCTGTTTGAAAAATCCTGTGTTCCAGAGTTTGCTCTTTCAATGCCAGGTCGCCATGAGGTTCTTGATGCTTGTGCTGCAACAGCTCTTGTATGCCAGATGCTTCGTGATAAAGGAATTGATCCTGTAACTCAGGCAGAACGAATTGGAACAGGACTTTTAAACTTTACTGGAGGAAAACGCAGAAGTGAAATTGTAGGACGCTTAAAAACAAAGTCAGGAAATGATGTTGTTGTAATTGACGATTATGGTCATCATCCTACTGCAGTAAAGACAACTCTTGAAGGTTTCAGGGAATTTTATAAGGGCCGTAAAATTATTGTAGATTTCATGAGCCACACATACAGCCGTACACAGGCACTTCTTAAGGAATTTGCTTCAAGCTTTGAAAGCAGCGATGAATTAATTCTTCATAAGATTTATTCTTCAGCAAGAGAAAATCCTTCAGATTTTACAATTACAGGTAAAACATTATATGAAGAGGTTTTAAAAACTGGTAAAGACAAAGAAACTGTGCATTACTTTGAAGAAATCCTTGATGCTAAAGACTTTGTCCTTGAGGAGCTTGATAAGCCGCTTGATTCAAAATACCCAGATGGATATCTTTTTGTTACAATGGGAGCAGGAGATAACTGGAAGCTTGGAAAAGCAATCCTTTAATGTAAAGAATACATAACTTTATAGAAAAAAGTCACTTTTTAAGGTCACTTTATCAAAAAGTGACCTTTTTTATCAATTCTTTATTACCTGAATCCGAAGAACTTTTCGTACTGTAGATTTTAAAACCTCGACAGTAAAGTTTTCAAAATCAAACTTCTTTCCATTCACGGGAATTTCACCTAAAAGTTCAATAACCCAGCCACTGACTGTGTTCGCATCGTAATCTTCAGCTTTTTCTGGATCAATTCCTAAAACTTCAAAAGCGTTACCAAGAGGTGCATTTCCGTCAAAAATATAATGGCTGTCAGATATTTTTCTGTGAAGAGTAATTTTTTCATCGTGCTCATCGTAGATTTCACCAACAAGTTCTTCGATAATATCTTCAATTGTTACGATACCCGAAGTCCCTCCATATTCATCCATAACGATTGCAAGCTGGCTTCGCTTATTCTGTAGGTTTTTTAAAAGCTTTGAAATCTTTGTATGTTCAGTTGTAAAATGAACTTCCTGAACGATGTCAGATAGAGAACCATTTTTTTCTGTGTAAAGGCGATAGAAATCTTTTATGTGAATAATACCGGTAATGGAATCGATTGATTCTTTGTATACAGGAAGTCGGGAATGTCCGGAAGTCTGGAATGCTTTAAGAATTTCATCCAGGTTCTGATGAATTTCAACAGCTGTCATATTAACACGAGGTGTGAAAATATCACCAACTTCAAGGTCATCAAACTCAATTACGGATTTAATTAACTTTGTTTCGTTTTCCTTTAAAGTTCCGTCTTCTTCAGCTTCTTCAACAAAAGTCATGATTTCATCTTCTGTAATTACTTCATCTTTTTTTATTCCGAATATTTTTCCTACAAGCCATTGCCAGCCTGAAAGCAGAAGATTAAAAGGATAGAGAATATAGTAGAAGCAGATAATAAAAGGGTAGAAAACCATTGCAATTTTTTCAGGATAAGTTTTTGCGATGTACTTTGGTGTTATTTCTCCAAAGATTAATACTGCAACGGTTACAACTGCCGTTGAAATTACAGCTGAATCAATTGCTGGATTAATAAGCAGTTTTGCAAAAAGAATTGTTGCAATTGCTGAGGCTGAAAGATTTACAATATTGTTTCCAAGAAGAATTGTGCTTAATAAATTGTCGAAACGATTTTCGGCAAGATCTAAAACTTTTCCTGCACGCTTGTTCCCATTTGTGAAAAGCGTTCTAAGTTTGATTTTTGAAGCACAGGAATATGCTGTTTCTGTAGCAGAAAAGAAACCTGAAAGAATAATCAGGATGATAAGAGAAATTAATAAACTGACGGACCCGGCAGGCATAGTGTCTAAATCCTAAAAGTAAAGTAAGAGAAAAAAAAATTCTCTTTAAGTCATAACTTAATAATGACTTACAAAAAATATATCATATCTAACTATTCTTGTCATTATTTTCTATAAGAAGTAGAATGGAATAAATAACAAAACTGGAGCTTTCTATGACATCAATGACCGGCTATTCTTACGTTGAAACAAGCACTGAAACCTCAACTGTCAGCGTAGAAATCAAATCTGTTAATTCCCGCTTTCTTGACCTTACCATCAATCTTCCACCATATTTAAACCAGCTGGAATCTTCATTCCGTGCAATTATTTCAGAAAAAGTTGTCCGTGGAAAAATAGATGTCTACATCCGTGTAAAAGAAAATGAATCGGACATTGAAATTGCAGCCGACACAAATGCAGCAAAAGCTTATCTTGATGCGATTAAAAAAATTGCAGATGCAACAGGCTATTCATCGGATATTCCCTTAAGCCTTATTATAAGTCAGCCTGGGGTTTTGAATACAAATCAAAATTATGATGTTGAAAAATATGGCCAGATGATAAGTCCTGTGTTAAAAGAAGCACTTGATAAATTCTGTGCAGACAGAAAACGTGAAGGGGAAAATCTTAAAAAAGATCTTCTTTCTAAACTTTCAAAGCTTGAGGAATGTGCAGCTTTCTTTAAGGAATGGCAGCCAAAAATGGAATCAAACTTTAAAGAACAGATTACAGCAAAGTTTAAGGAACTTCTTGCAGACCAGATTGATGAAAACCGTATCATGACAGAAACTGCTGCAATGCTTGTAAAATATACAATCAACGAAGAAATCGTAAGACTTCACAGTCACTTAGCTGCAATGAAAACAGAAATAGAAAATAATCCTGCTCCTGGTAAAAAGCTTGACTTTTTGTGCCAGGAAGCAAATCGTGAGATAAACACGATCGGAAGCAAAAATCAATTTGCAGAAGTAGGTGCAATGGTAATTGCTTCCAAAGATTCTCTGGAGAATATACGCGAACAGGCAAAGAACGTGGAATAAATCCTGCGATAATTAAAATTCCTCTAAAATTAAATCATAACCTAAGGAGATAAATATGGCATTTAGAATCAAAGACGGAAAAGAACTCCGCATCGCAATTTCAGGAAAATCCGGCTGCGGAAATACAACAGTAAGCACACTGCTTTCAGAAAAACTTGGGATCAAATTGATCAATTACACATTCCGCACATTAGCACAGGAACGAGGAATGACACTGGCACAGGTAATTGAAAACGCCAAAACAGATGACAGCTACGATAAATATACAGACACCCATCAAGTAGAGCTTGCCCGTGCTGAATCCTGTGTCCTGGGAAGCCGTCTTGCCATATGGATGCTTAAAGAAGCCGATATCAAGGTTTACCTTAAACTTGATGAAGACACCCGTGCAAAAAGAATCTTAAACCGTGAAGGCGGTGACCTTGAAGAAATCAAAAAGTTTACCAAGATGCGAGACAGCGAAGATACAAGACGCTACAAGGAACTTTACAACATCGATAACGAAAATTATGACTTTGTAGATATCGAAATTGATACAGGTGTAAACAATCCGGAACAGGTTGCTTCAATAATTTTGAACAAGCTCAAAGAAATGAATCTTGTTGAAGAAGTATAGAAATATAAGATTAAAGAAACTTTAGTAATAAAAGTATAGAAAAGTTCACCAAGCGGGGTCAGGGTGTAAGCCCCAAAGCCAGTCCAGAGTGCAACTCTGGTCGAGCAAGGAAAAGGGGAGGTTTAAGGAGGGGAGAAACCCACGCTTCGAAAGTAGCGGGTTTCTCCCCTCCTTAATAGGCCGTTAAGGGCGCCCAGCCCTTAGTCCAACGGTCGACAGACCGGACTAGTATTTTGCATCAGCATAGCCAACCCAGCCTTCGTTTTCGATGAGGGCTTTTTCAAAACCATCAAGTCTGAACTGGTAGCTAACTGAAAGGCTTCCTGCGATAAGTTTAACTTTTGCTGTGCCGTCGTCATTGATTACGATTTTACATTCTGTATCTTTGTCAGCAAATTTAGCGAACATATCTTCGATAGATTTTTTGTCCATTTCAATTGCCAGCATTCCACAGTTGTACATATTCTGTCGGAAAATACGAGCGAAATTTGTTGCAACTACTACATAGATTCCGTTTACTTCGAGAGCCCAAGGAGCGTGTTCACGAGATGAACCACAACCAAAGTTTTCTCTAGTGATGATAACTTTCTTTCCCAAAATGTCAGTTTTTGGATTGAAGCCGTCAAGTTTAAGATCTTCAAGCAAATATGGCTGTAATGCCTGCTTTGTATTTTCTGTCAAATATTTAGCAGGGATGATTTCGTCTGTGTTGATATCAGAACGATCCAAGAAAAGTACATTTCCACCAAACTGTTTCATATATTCACTCCTTATTTGTAGAGAGGTGAGTTAGTAATTGTTCCTGCAATAGCTGTTGCTGCTGCAGATGCTGGGCTCATAAGGTGAACCATTCCGCCTTTACCCATTCTACCATTAAAGTTACGGTTTGTTGTAGAGGCACATACTTCACCTTCTGCAAGTACACCGTTTGACATACCGAGACAAGCACCACAAGTTGGATTTGTTACACAGAAACCTGCATCCATGAAGATGTCAATGATTCCTTCCTGCAAAGCCATTTTATAGATTTTTGGCGTAGCAGGGGAAACGATTCCGCGAACACCTGGTGCAATATGTTTACCTTTAAGAACTTCTGCTGCAATACGGAGGTCTGAAATACGACCGTTTGTACAGCTTCCGATATAAATCTGGTTAACTTTAGTTCCAGCAAGCTCTCTGATTGGTTTAACCTGATCTGGTTTATAATTGATTGTAGCAAGTGGTTCAAGATCTGAAAGGTCGTATGTGTATACTTTTTCGTATTCAGCATCGTCATCAGAACGCCACTGTTTGTAAGCTTCGATTGCTGCTTCTTTAGTTTTGTATTCGTCCTGAATGAATTCCCAAAGGTATTCAACTGTTTTTTCGTCTGGGAAACAGATTCCACTTGTTGCCCCTGCTTCAACTGCCATGTTACAGATTGTCATTCTTTCTTCCATTCCGAAGTTGTCAACAACTGGACCTGTAAATTCAACTACACAGTTTGTTGCACCGTTTACACCTATTTTAGAAATGAGGTAAAGGATAACATCTTTTGCATAAACACCACTTTTAAGTTTTCCGTTCAAAACGAATTTGATTGATTTTGGTTCTTTGAATGAACAAACACCTTTCAAAATTCCTACTTCAAGGTCAGTTGTTCCAACACCTGCAGCAAATGCACCGAAAGCACCATGTGTACAAGTGTGGCTGTCTCCCATGATTACTGTAAAGCCAGGGCGAACATATCCTTTTTCAGGGAAGATTGCATGGCATACACCATTTGCACCGATATCAAAAAAGTCCTTAATCTGATTTCTGCAAGCCCATTCACGAAGGATTTTTTCCTGTGTTGCAGTCTTGCTGTCTTTAGCTGGTGTTACATGGTCGATTACAGCCTTAATTTTTGTAGGATCAAAAACGCGGTCTTTATTGCGTTCAACAAGGTCTGTAATTGCGATTGGAGTAGTGATTTCGTGACAGAATACGCGGTCAAGCTTGAGAACGTATGTATCTGCAAATGGTTTTTCTACTAAGTGTGATTCAAAAATCTTCTGAGCGATAGTTTTTCCCATAGGAATATCTCCTTCGTATATTTAATATAGATTAAAATTATTAAATATAATTAAAAATGTCAATAGTAAAATTCCTTTACATTATGGTAAATAAATCATTGCAATAAAAATTACAAAAATTCAAAGGGGAATTTTAATTAGACAAAAAATATGCACTAATGCTCATATTGTTTAGAACACCAGTGCATATTATTGTAAATAATGATGAAAATTAGCCTAAAACAGAAGCTCCGTTTGCCTCAATTGCTGAATTTATTGCAGCTTCAATACCTGCAACTCCTTCATCAAAATCAACAAGAACCTGAGCTTTCAATGCATTTGCACTGCAACTTGTTACTCCTGCGATTGCACTTACTGCTGCTCCCACCTTATTAGCTGAATCATCGTCAAACATTCCAGCAACATATATCTTTTTCTGCATTGATTAAGACTCCTATATATAAATATTATAGAATGTAAATTCGTATTACGCAAGTAACTTTTTGCAGAAACGTAAAATTTCTCAAAAATATCTAGTGAATTTTTTTATATTTTAAGTGAATTTTATTCTATATTGAATAAAATTCACAATTTTCCATTAAATTTGCATTATTTTTCAGTTGTAGTTTTTCCCAATTGGCCACAGGCACCTTTTATTGTTCGTCCTCTTCGGGTTCGTAAGGTAACATTAAGGCCTGCATTTTCCAGAGCAGTGACGAAGTTTTTACATTCCTTTGAATCTGGTTCTTCGAAAGGTAATGTATCGATTGGATTCCATGGAATAAGATTAATGTTTACATCTATTCCTTTTGCAAAGTCAATCATGCGCTTTGCACTTTCAGGGCTGGTATTCTGACCGTGAAGCAGGGCAGCCTCAAGGGTTACTCGACGCCCTGTTTTATTTGCATAATAAGCAATTGCTTTTCTCAGTTCTGGCAATGGATTTCCTTTTTGAACAGGCATAATTCGTTCCCTGAGCTCAGGATCAGCTGTGGTTAAGGAAACGGCAAGGCGGATTGCAGGACCGTTATCTGCCAGATCGTAAATTTTTTCAATAATTCCGCATGTACTTAATGTAATACGGCGGGTAGAAAGATTTCTTCCTTCATCTGATGAGAGAATGGCGATTGCTTTTCTGATGCTCTCAAGGTTCATCAAAGGTTCGCCCATACCCATAAATACAATGTTATCTAAAGTGCCAGCTTCTTCTTCAAGGTACATGAACTGTTCAATGATTTCACCGGCAGTAAGATTTCTTGCAAGACCTAATGTACCAGTCTGGCAGAAAGCACACTTCATGGCACAACCTGCCTGACAAGATACGCAGGCGGTTTTTCGATTATTTTTATCAGTAAGCAGAACTGTTTCTATAAAAAGACCATCCTGCAATTTAATCTGTAATTTGATAGTACCGTCTGGATCTTTAAGAACTTGATTTACAGAGGAACTTCTTATTATAGCTTTTTCAGAAAGGCTGTCACGAAGTTCTTTACTCAGATTTGTCATATCAGAAAAATCTTTTACATGAGAATAAATCCATTTAAAAATCTGCTTTCCGCGGAAACTCTGAGGAATTGATAACTGTTCAACGATATCAGAAGGGGTAAGTCCAGTTAGAGGAATCTTGTTCATAGGAAATAATATACTGAAATATTCAATCTTATGAAAGAGATTTATTGTTTCTGAGCTTATCTAGTGCTTCATTGATTGCCTGACTTCTGATTCCTTGTTTCTGGAAGCTTTCCAGTGTTTCGATAGCTTTGGAACGCTGATTCATTTTGAGATAACTGTCAGCAAGGTCAATGTAGAGTCGATAATTTTTAGGATCGTTTCTGATTAATGCTCCAAGGCGTTCAACACTTTCTTCATAGCGTCCTTCACCTTTACAGATTAATGCAAGTCCCAAGGCTGCATAAATATCAAAGTCAATATTCATTGCTTTGTTGTAATATTCAGTAGCTGTTTTATAGTCACCTGTATTTCTGTAAGCATCACCGGCACGTGTTAAAATTACTTTGTTTTTTGGGTCGATTTCAAGGATTTTATTCCAGTATTCAACAGAACGATACTGCTGGTTCATACCACGGTAACAGTCTGCAAGACCGAAAAGGGCATAGAAATTTTTAGGATCTGATTCCAAGGCTCTTTCAAAGTAATATACGCCTTTATCAAATGTCTTAAGCTTTCTATGACAGTTTCCAATAGAAGTTAATACACGGATATCAACACAAGAGTCATTTATTTCAAGCATTTTTGTCCAATAATACAGGGCATCGCGATATTCCTTGAAGTCATAGTGAAGGTGACCAAGACCAATTAAAGCATATGGGTTGTTGTTTTCCATATCAAGAACTTTCAGATAAAGCTGCTTTGATTTCTTGAAGTCACGGATTTTTCTGTACGCATCTGCAACTCGTGTAAGAACTGTAATATTTCTGTCATCGTGAACAAGATACTGTTCCCAAATTGTAATTGCTTTGTGATACTGGTTAAGAGCCTTGTAGCAGTCTGCCAAACCAAAAAGAGCATAGTTATTACCAGGATGGAATGAAAGACATTTTGAATAGTAGTCAATAGCATCATGATAATGATTCAATTTTCGTTCTGAATCACCAAGTCCTACAAGAGCATAATTGTTGTTATTTTCGATATCGAGGATTTTTGTAAATTCATCTTTAGCTTCTTTTATTTTATTTTCTTTAAGAAGCTGATAACCTTTTTTGGAAAGAGCAGAAATTTCATCTGACTGTTCGTTTTCAAGATCTTTAGATGGATCAAAAATATCCATTTCTGGGTTTTGAAGCACTTCGTTTTCTTTATTTTGAACTGACATATTTTTACATCTCCTCGTTGCAGTACTAGGTAGTAATTACTGAATATTTTGTATTAGTCCTGTAAAATCATGGACACTGTTTTTGCAATTTTATCGTAAATCGGTTCAGTCTTTCTTGTATTATGGGCAAGAAGATAAAGTTTTAAGGCTTTCAGTTCCTGCTTTTGTTCTACATATTTGTCGGCAACACGAATTAATCCATCAGAATAGCCAGTTGTAATAAATATTCTACGGGCCCCTTCAATATTGCCTTCATTAAAGAGAACATTTCCTTTACGATTAAGAATAACTTTCTGTTCAGAAGTGAGGGTTTTGACCGGTTGGTCTGTTACTTTTATAAAGCCTTCGGGAATCTGCTTTTCCACCAGAAGAGATTCGACTTCTTTATTCATAAATTTATCCTTTTTACCTCATTTTAATGTACCATAGAAATCGAATAAGTCAAGTTTTATTTCAATAATACTGATAACAAATAATTTGAAATATTTATTTTTTATATGTGTAAAAATCAACTATAGATCGGCCATAGATTCGCTGGTCAACTCTAACCAGATTTCCGATTTCCTCTGGCATCTGATGTTCCTCTGGGCGATGTACTAAAATCATACCATTAGGATTGATTAATTCTCTTTTTCCTGCTTCTTCAACCAAATCAGCATGGAATTTATATGGAAATGGTGGATCAAAGAAAATATAATCGAATTTAGTTCTGCAGCGTTTGAGAAAAAGTTCAACGGCCATAAAATGACAGTTAATTTTTACGCCTAATTCCTTTTCTGTAATAGAAACGTTATCAAGAACTGTTTTTACTTTAATTTTGTCTTTTTCACATAATTCCACATGGGTTGCACCACGGGAAACCGCTTCAATAGCAATTGTTCCAGAACCAGAAAATAAATCCAGCCAGGATTTGCCTGATAAATCTCCAAGGATTGCAAAAACAGATTCGCGCATTCTGTCCATAGCAGGTCTAATTACGCCATCTGGACACTTTATATTTCTACCTTTTAATTTACCACCAGTAATTCTCATATTTACCTTTTTTTCGAACTTGAAACATTTAATGACCAGTAAACTGAGTCATGAATAAGTTTTGAATTTTCCTTTGCATAGCTGAATGCATTTTTCTTCTCAGAGCTGATTATATAAGGGTCAGCACCTTTCTCGAGAAGAAGCTTGATTACATCAGTTGATTCATAGTATTCAGCGGCATACATTAAAGGTGTCTTGCCTTTGTACATAGAATTAAGATTCAAATTATATTTTAAATATTCACCAATGAATTCTTCTGATCTTGCTTCTTTGAGGGCAACAATGAATGAATCCTGAAGGTTCAGTTTAAGATTTACTGCCTGTTCAAGAACAGTTGCAAGTACTTTTCTGTTTTTGCTATAAGCTGCAGCAATCTGGAGTACACTTACCTGATAGTTTGATTTAGCATCAAGCTTTGCACCATATTCGAAAAGAAGCTGGATTACAGTTGATGTCTGAGCGTAACGACATGCATACATTAAAGGAGTCCATCCATCTTTATCCTGTGCATTTGGATTTGCTCCAGATTCAAGAAGGATATAACAAACCCGGTCATCGTTTTCCATGATTGCATTCATAAGACGTGTTCGTCCTACATTATCCAATGCATCTGGATTTTCGATTACACGAACTTTAGTTTCTCTAATATCGTCTAATACTTCGTCATCGTCTTCGTCTTCAAGTAAATATTCAGTTTCGATTTCGTCAAAGAGGTATTCAGGACGTTTGCTGTTGTAGTAATCGATTTGAGGAACTTCGATTGGAGTTGTGATTTCTGCTTCGGATGAAGTTTCTTCTATTGTCTCAGGTTCTTCTTGAATTTCTTCAGGTAAAGCTTCTGGTTCTGGTTCTGGCTCTACAGAAATTGTTTCTTCAATTTCTTCCTGATCTGGAACTGCTTCTGGTTCTGGTTCAGGTTCTGTTTCTTCTGGTTCAGAAACGACTTCTTCTTGTTCTGGAATGACTTCTTCTGCTTCAGAAACGACTTCTTCTTGTCCTGGAACGACTTCTTTTGGTTCTGGAACTGGTGCAGGTACAGGTTCAATGACTGGCTCTGTTTCTGGTTCCAGGAAAGGTTCTGGTTCTAATTCAACCTCAGGTTCATCTTCTTCTTTTACAGGTTCCGGGATTTCTTCAACAGAAACTTCGTCCTGAGAAATTTCAGCTTCAGATACAGCTGGTTCAAGTTCTGCAGCTTCTTCAAGAATTTCAGTATCTTCAAGAATTTCAGGTTCTTCTTCTGGTTCCTGAACAGAATCTTCTTCTGGTTGTTCTTCTAGAGGAGGCTCTGGTTCTGGCATTGTTGAAATTGGCTCTGTTTTAATTGTTGCAGGATCAAGAGTGTAGGTTGAAAGAAAATCGTAAAGGTTTTTATTGTCTGCGCAGTAATCGAAGGCATTTTTGCCATGTTTGTCTTTTAATAGGATACGGTTGATTTTTCCTTTTGAAGTGAATACATTAAATTCAATAAGGCGTTTAAGAGTTTTTTTGCTTGTTCCGTAGTTACAGGCAAACATAATTGCTGTCTGTCCGTTTTTATTTTTTAAATCAGGGCTGCATCCAGCTCTCAAAATATGATCAATAATTTTATCATTACAACCATATTGAATTGCAATCATGAGGATTGAGTTTCCGTCTGCATCAAATTTAAGTTTAGAAAGTTCTGGCGAAACCTTGAGTATTTTTGATACATGGGATTCATTTAATGCTCTTACGGCATTGTAGAGATCTTTTTTGGAATATGAAAATGCTGATGACATTAAAAATAAGGCTAGCAAACTGATTGTAAATCGCTTAAATGTATTCATACTTTCTATTATATATAGCAAAATACCTGGGGGTCAAGTATTGACTTATTTACTTTATAAATGATAATATTTTGAGAAGTTATTGTCATAACGGATTCAATTTTATTAAACTTATATAAGGAGTTCCCATGTCAGGACACAGTAAATGGGCAACCATTAAACATGCAAAAGGTTTGGCTGATGCTAAACGTGGTAAGATCTTTACAAAATTCATTAAGGAAATTTCTATCGCTGCTCGTATGGGTGGTGGAGATCCTAACTCAAACCCTCGTCTTCGTACAGTAATCATTAAAGCTCGTGCAGCTAACATGCCAAAAGACAACATCGAACGTGCTATCAAAAAAGGTACAGGTGAAGATGGTGCAGCAGCATACGAAGAATTGGTATACGAAGGATATGCTCCAGGTGGAGTTGCTGTAATGGTTGAAGTTCTTACAGATAACCACAACCGTGCTGCAGCTGACGTACGTAACATCTTTACAAAACATGGTGGAAACCTGGGTTCAACAGGTTCTGTAAGCCGTATGTTCCAGAGAAAAGGAACAATCGAACTTGATGCTGAAAAAGTATCAGAAGATGAAGTAATGGAAATCGCTCTTGAAGCTGGTGCTGACGATGTTGTAAATGAAGACGGAGTTATCACAGTAACAACAACTCCAGATGCATTCTCTGCAGTAGCTGATGCTCTTGCTGAAAAAGGAATCGAAACACTTTCTGCTGATGTTGGACTTGTTCCAGATGCTTATACTGCTGTTGATAAAGACACAGCTGCTAAAGTTCAGAAAATGATTGATAAACTCGAAGACAATGATGATGTTCAGAACGTATATCATACAGCTGAATTCCCAGATGACTTCGATCCAGAAGCTTAATTAAAAGCGTAAAGGATATTTGAATATCTAACAAAAAAGGGGCTGTCCTAAAAGTATGGGACAGCCCCTTTTTTGTTCCTACAGGTTAAGAATTACCAGTTCCAGCCGAAGCCTAAGAACCATGTGTTTGTAAAGATAAGAAGGTTGTCTACAGGTTTATTTTCAGACGATCCGTAAACCAAGAAGCTTGAGAAAGATGCTGCAAATCGGAAACCAATAACAGGACTAAATCTTGAAGAAGGTGCAAACTTTATTTTTACTTCAGCACCAGGACCAATAGCAGATGTTCCAAGAGTTGTGAAGTTATCATTTACGTTGTCAAAATAAAAGAAAAAGTCACAACCAACTAATGATACACCTGGAGTAACATCGAGACGTACAACATTTCCAAGTGTAAAAGCAAATGTAGGTCCTACGAACAAATCATATTTCAATGCGAAACGGTTATTTTCAACATTGCTTGAAGCATTAATAGTTCCACCAATTCCAGAGTTGAAATCTACAGTAAATCCAACTTTAACAACAGAATTTTCTCCCCAAACGTGAGTTGTAGCTATTTCAAAATCGAACAAGCCTGAATAAATATTGTCTTCAGCATTTGGAACAGAATTGATTATGTTGAAATTATCTGTTGAAAATCCAAAATGTAGCTGAATATCTCCTTCATATGAATCTTTTGCAAAAACAGCAGTTGAAAGAACAAAAGCCACTGCAATAATTGACAAAAATTTTTTCATAAATCTTCTCCTTCTGATTTATATTGTGTCATTTACATAAAGTTTTGTCAATTTACAGTCATTTTGGCATTAATGAATCTCTTGAATAAACAAATCATTCATTTTAAAATAGAATTAATGAATAGAAAGAAAAGTTTTGAAACACTTCCAGGATCTGTTTCAAATACAGATACAAAAATTCAATCAAAAAAGATACGCCGCATTTTAGGAATTGACCCGGGACTTGCCAACACAGGGTTTGGTGTAATTGACTATTATAACGGCCGTTACAGAATGGTAAGCTATGGCTGTATTTCTACAAAGGCTGAAAGCCCTCATGGAGAACGGCTTTTGACTATTTATAACAGGCTCCAGGCAGTAATCGATGAGTTTAAGCCCACAGAGGCGGGAATGGAAACTCTTTACTTTGCAAAAAATGTAAGTTCTGCAATGGGGGTAAGTGAAGCCCGAGGTGTTGTTTCTCTCTGTCTTGCCCAGAACTGCATCAAGCTTGGGGAATATACTCCAAACCAGATAAAAAAAGCAGTTACCGGAAATACAAATGCAGATAAAGAACTTGTACAGAACTTTATAAAACTGCTTCTTGCTCTTGAAGAAATTCCTCGTCCGGACCATGCTGCAGATGCTCTTGCAGGTGCGATTACACACATACATTTTGGAAAGTAAAAGACATTTGATGTCTCAAGTCTTGCATTCCACAAATATAATTTTCTTGCTATAATATGTAATATGTTCAATTCATTAACTGGTACTATTACAGGTAAATTTCCAAAACAGGTATTTTTAGATACTCACGGCATTGAATGGGATCTTTGTGTTCCTGATTCAAATCTTGATATGCTTCCTGCTGTTGGTAGTGAAGCAAAGATCTATGTATGGATGCAGCATACAGAACAGCTTATGAGCCTTTATGGTTTTGCCAGTGATGATGAACGGTCAATATTCCTTGATCTTTTGAAAGTAGATGGCGTTGGTCCAAAAGGCGCGCTTAAGATTATGAGTTCAGTTTCTTCCGGACGCCTTATGGATATTCTTGACCGGGGAGACCTGGAATTACTTGAAAAGATTCCTGGAGTCGGAAAGAAAACTGCTGGTAAGATGATTCTTACATTAAAAGGAAAACTAAAAATTTCTGAAAATCAGGGCTCTGTCATTAAAGTTCCAAAAAACAGTCCATTTGGCGATGTCATTGCATCTCTTGTTTCAATGGGATATGACAAGAAAAATGTTGATCAGAAAATTGCTGAATTAGTTGAAATACTTTCTTCAAGTCCTGATTTTGAATCAAAGAGTCAGAAAGACAAAGAAGATATTATTTTTAGAAAAGCAGTTGTTGAACTGTCGTAGGCAGAAAAGAGGAAAATAAATGGCAAAAAAAACTGACGAAGACTTTTCTGCGATTGTAAGAGCAGATTTAAGGGATTCATTTGATGACCAGGATTCAAATTTAAGACCAAAAATGCTGGAGGATTTTTTAGGACAGGAAACTGTCAAAAAAAATCTTTCTACATTTATTCAGGCTGCAAGACAAAGACAGGAACCTTTAGATCATCTTTTGTTGATTGGCCCTCCTGGGCTTGGAAAAACTACACTTGCTCAGATTACAGCTCACGAACTGGGAGTTGATTTTAAGGTGACTTCAGCTCCAGCTTTAGATAAACCAAAAGATCTTGCAGGAATACTTTCTACAATTACAGAACGTACAGTTTTCTTCATTGACGAAATTCACCGGTTAAAGCCTGCAATCGAGGAAATGCTTTACATTGCAATGGAAGATTTCGAACTTGACTGGATTATCGGTCAGGGAGCTGCTGCCCGTACTGTGCGAATCCCAATTCCTCCGTTTACATTGATTGGTGCTACAACAAAGGCAGGCAGTGTAAGTTCACCGCTTAGAAGCCGATTTGGATTTATTCCACGCTTTGAATTTTACACCCATAATGAGCTTGCTTCAATCATCAAACGAAGTGCATCAATTCTTGATGTAAAAATCAATGAAGATGCAGCCCTTGATCTAGCAAGATGCTGCCGGGGAACTCCTCGTGTTGCAAACCGTGTTCTTCGTCGTATGCGTGATTTTGCACAGGTTGAAGGAAGCAATGTTATTACAAGCAAGATTGTAAAAGAAGGACTTTGCCGTCTTGAAATCGATGAAATCGGTCTTGAAAAATACGACAGAGAAATTCTCCTTTCAATCATTCAGAACTTTGGGGGAGGACCTGTTGGGGCTGAAACACTTGCAATCTCAATCGGTGAAAGTATTGATACCCTTGAAGATTACTATGAACCATATCTTATTCAGTGTGGTTTGATCCAGCGTACTCCTCGGGGAAGAATCGTAACTGACAAAGCATACGAACATCTTGGACTTAAAAAAAGTTCCAATGCAAATAATCAGGCGACTTTGTTTGATTAAGGCTTTAAAAATTCATTTAAAATAGAAGCAGGAAAAATATGAAAACCAGTGATTTTTACTTTGATTTACCAGAAGATTTAATTGCTCAGCATCCGGCAAAAGTCCGCGGTCAGGATAAGCTTATGCATCTTGATCCAAAAACAGGAAGTGTAGAGCATTTTATGATGGAAAATCTTCCAGATCTTATTACACCTGACACTCTTATGGTATTCAACAATTCAAGGGTAAGAAGAGCAAGGGTTTATGGTATTAAAGAAACTACTGGCCGCGAAACTGAGTTTATGTTTTTGAACTCTATCGATAAAGAATGCTGTATCTGGAATACAATGGTAAAGTCAGCAAAGAAGCAGAAGCCTGGCATGAATTATAAATTTCCTGATGGAACTGTTGGTCAGATTATTGATATTCCAGGAAATGCGGGAACTGAATTTCGTGCAATGAAATTTGATTTTGCAATTGATGAGGACTGGTTTGAACGTAACGGACATATTCCTCTTCCTCCATATATTAAAAGAGAAGATACTGAGGCTGATTCAGAACGTTATCAGAATGTTTACGCAAAAGAAACTGGTAGTGCAGCCTGTCCTACAGCAGGGCTTCACTTTACGGATGAAATGCTTAAACGCCTTGATGAAAAAGGTATTGACCGCTGTTTTGTTACACTTCATGTAGGACTTGGAACTTTCCTTCCTGTCCGTGAAGAAGAAATTGAAAATCACAAGATGCATGAAGAATACTACACAGTTCCTGTTGAAACGGCAGAAAAAATCAATAAGGCTAAAAAAGAAGACCGCCCAATATTAGCAGTAGGAACAACATCTGTACGCACACTTGAATCTGTTGGACAGAGAATCATTGCTTGCGGAAAAAAGCCTGGGGATAACGGTGAATGGGTAATTCCTGGAACTTCATCAACAAGCATATTTATGTATCCGGGATACAAGTTTAACGTTGTAGACCAGATGTTTACAAATTTTCATACACCTGAAAGTACACTTATCATGCTGGTAAGTGCATTTGCCGGAAAAGAAAACATAATGAATGCTTACAAACAGGCTGTTGAAAACCGCTATAGATTTTTCTCTTACGGTGACTGTATGCTGATTAAATAAATTGCATTAAGTCAGTTCGTGGAGAGAATATGCAATGAGGTTTAAGAACTGTTGTTTTAAAATTGGTTCGTACTGAATGTCCTTTGCGTATTCATCAAATTCACGACTGGCAATTGTAATAAAATCGTGAATGACAGACTGAGAAAGTGGAAGTCTTACACCGAGAAATTTTGACTCCAATTCTTTACTTTGAAAAATAAACGGACCAGCAAAACATAATTTTAGATTTATCAAAAGATTCTTTTCTGTTTTTGCAAGAAAACAGAATGATGCAGATTCATTTGTAATTTTGTATGAAGGTCCAAGTCTTTTAAATATTTCTACGTTCCATTCATCAGTAGGAATTCTAATGCTCACCAAAACTGCATTAGCAGGAACAGAATCTACTTTTGTGATTGGAATGACATCAGTTGTTTTTTGAGTTTTAAATTTTAATGTGGACTCTAATACTGTAAGTGGAGCAACAAGTGAAAGCCTTTTATCCTTAGCCATAATGTTCCCGCCAATTGTTGCCATATTTCTGACTGCATGGTTTGACATTGACAAAATTGAATCGTACAGAATTGACGGAATTGCATTGCGACCCAAATGAAGAATTCTGTTTAATGAAACTGCTGGCCCAAAATCGATAAAGCGTTCATGTTTATCGATTTCCTGCAATTCAGGAATGTTACGAACAGATAATGCTTTTTCAGGAAAATCCTTAATGTATGTTGCACCACCAATAAGCTGGAGGTTATTTACAGTCTTTAGCTGATAGAGAATATCATTAATTGATTTTGCTGTAAAAATACTGTGTTTATCAGTGGCCATTTTTTCTTAACTTTTCCTTATCGAAGTGAATTGAATATGCATACAAAATACCGTTAATAAAAGTATTTTGTTCGACACAGCAGTCGTTAATTCGAGCGGCAATTAATTTAATTTTATCTCTGCTGGGTTCATTTAAAATATTTAATATTTCATAGGCAAGAAAAATTTTCCCGGCATTGCAGTAACCGCACATTGATACGCCGGCTTTTTCAAAACCTTTCATAATATCTGAATAAAAATCAGTTTTTGAAAAATATTCAAGTGTAATAATTTCAGAACCAATAGTAATACCAACTGGTATGTGACAGCTTGCTACGGCTTTATTATCTAAAAGAACGTAGCATGAGCCACAACTTGTAGACATGCAGCCTTGTTTTACTGATGAAAGATTTTCCCTTCTTAAAACATCAATAAGCTTTTCAGAGGGATCTGAATCTATAAGACAAGGTTTATTATTTAGAGTAAACTGAATTTTCATTAGAAATCATCTCCTTGAAAAAGTGCTGTGGTTTTACAGGAATTGTATTTATTTCGTGACCTGTAGCCTGTGATAAAGCGCTGGTAAAAGCTGCAGGCAATATACGTGAAATAAGACCATCAATCTGAGTTGGATCATTATCACTTTGAACAAATGAAACAGAAATCTGATCACAATGTAAGTTCTCATCAACCACAAGTTCTGTGAGAGCATGCTGAATTGAAAGCTTTACTGAATTTTCAGCAATTTTCGGAATACCGATTTTTCCTGCATTTAATACAGCTTTTACATTTTTTATGTAAATTTTATATGTATAAGGATTTATTTCAAGTTCCAGTACAACCGCTCCAAATGAACTTAAAAAGAATGGGGAACCTGAGAATTTTTCTTTATTCCAGACTTTTTTCTGTGCAGAAGTAAATCCCTTTGTTGATGTAATAGGTAATGGTTTTCTGAATCTTTTTGACTGAATGTCCTGACAGCATTTTTTTAATAAATATGTCATGACAGACACATTTGCATAAACATTTTCAGGAACTGAAAGGTCTTCATTTATATCAAAAATACTGTTTAATTTAATCTGCTTTGGATCTATTTCAAGAATTTGGGCAGCTGTATTTTTCCAGACTTCAAGAGTTGATGCAGATGGTTGTAAAGCATGAATTTCGAGAGTTCCATCAGATTCAAGAGTTGCTTCCATTTTCTGATTGCAGGCAAAAATATTACTTCCAAAATAACCGATGCCATTAAAACCGCAGGCTACACCAATTCCGCGTAATGGAAAGTTATGAAGGTTTTTAATATCAATTTTTCTGTTCTTAGATTCCATTCTGTATGATATGAATTTTCGATTGACATCATACATTTTTTCAATTGCAGAAAAAGCTTCGCGTACTTTTTCGTTTGTGAATGTAAAAGGAAGTGAAAACTTTCGTTCGAAGTTTTTCATTCGTAATTCGTCAGGTAAAAATCCAGTTACATTGCAGATTTTCTGCATTTGATTTTCGATTGCAAAGAAAGCCTGAGAATCAATACATTCAATGTTGAATGAAACAGGTGGTGTGTAAGATTCGTAAGCTTTTGCAATAATTTCAATATTACGTACAGAATAAATATTGTTTGCAGCAATAACAAGGCGGTCAAGAATTTCTGCGGCAAATGGGTTATGATAGCCTGAATCCAATTCAATTAAAACCTGCACTGCTTCGATAATTCCGTCTTTTTTTACAGCGCTTCTGATTTTAATTGAAATAGGACTTTTCTTAATTAAATATTCAAAATGCTCTTCACGGGATAAAACAAGCTGGGCAGTTTTTCCAGTTTTAATAGCAACAAGTGAAGCCATAACTGCGATAACAGTATTCTGCCATATTGTATTTGTATGAGGTCCGGAAGATATTGTTTTTCTGATAAAAACTTCTTCTGTTTTCAGATTAAAGATACGTTTAATATTTTCCTGTAAATGTTTTGGCCATTGTGTTGGAGTAGAAATTGTAAGAATATTTTTGTCAAAGGTACAAAATGCTCCGTTAGCTTCATTACATGAAGGTGCATTTAAGACAGAGGTCCATGTTCCCTTTATATCATAATTTTTTTTAGAAAATAGTTTTGTAAATTCTTCAGGTTTCTGAGCTTTACCATTTCTGATGAAACGCTGTGCATATGGATATTCTTTCTCTTTGATTTTTGAAGCAGGATCTTTTTCAAACTCCATTTTGATATTTTTTTCGAGATCAAGAAGGTCTGTAAAAACAGGACCTGCAAGCAATGCAATTGGCTGTCCCTTGTAATAAATTTCTGAGCTGGCAAGAATTTCTGTCTGAATATCCAGAGTTTCAACATAGTTTTCTTCGCCAAAATCTGCAGCGGTAAAAAGAAAATAACCCTCAGGAATATCTTCCAAAGTCAGGCTTTTTATTCGGCCTTTAGTGATTGGACTTCGAACAATTTTAGTGTAGATCATATTTGCAGAAGTTAAATCACTGAAATATGTTTTTAAAAGCGGAGAGTAGAGCTGCGGAATGTCTTTTTTGACTGTTTTTGAAATCTTTTTATCAGCAGTATTTTTTTTAGCCGGCATAATTTTCCTTACCGATTTTCTTTACGGCTTCAATTGTTTCATAGGCCATTTCATCTGACATGTCAGGCCAAAGTGGTAAAGTGATAGTTCTAATAAAGTGATCTTCTGCATTAGGATAATTGTCTTTTGTAAATGAAGAATCAAGACTTTGCCAATAAGAAAAATGGAACAAAGGAATAAAGTGCATTGATACTCCAATACCATTTTCCTGAAGTTGCTTTGAAAAATCATCACGATTAATTTTTAATTTATCTAATTTTAAGCGAAGAAGATAAAGATGCCATGCATTTCCTTCTGTATCAGGTGGAATTTCCACGAAATCAATTTTTGAAAATTCTCTGTTATATATATCGCAGATATGTTTGCGTTTCTGATAAAATTCCTCAGTTTTTTTCAGTTGAACTCTTCCAATTGCACTTAAAATATCAGGAAGATTGAATTTGTATCCAGGGGCAACAATATCATATTGCCAGCTTGCTTTTGGTGAAGTATATCTGTCCCATGTTGTTCTATCCATACCATGCAGGCGCATTATCTGCATGGTACGTAAAAGTTCAGGATCTTTTGTGCAGACCATACCGCCTTCACCTGTTGTTAAAGGCTTTGTTGCATAAAAGGAAAAGACGCCGCAGTCACCTAATGTTCCAGCATAGCCTGATTCTGTAAGACTCGGAAAAGAATGAGCTGCATCTTCAATGACACGAAGATTATATTTTTTTGCAAGTTCCAGAATACGTTTCATATTACATAACGTTCCTGCAATATGAACAGGAACGATAGCTTTAATATTATATTTTCTGGATTTCTCATTTTCTTCAAGAATTTTTTGAATTTTATCTGGATCAATATTATAAGAATCTTTTTCGATATCGCAGAAAATTACATCTGCACCAAGATGTTTTGCGCAGGCTGCTGTAGAGACAAAGGTGTAGGGAGTAGTAATTACTGCTGTTCCTGGCTTTACACCACAAGCATGCATGGCAAGTATCATTCCACTTGTATTTGAATTTACAGCAAGACTCATTACATTCTTTTCTTTCAATCCAGAATTCATGAAATCTGAAAATTCTTTTTCAAATGCTAAAGTCACTTTTCCTGTTGTAAGCCATCCTGAACGAATAACTTCCAATACTGCTTTTTCTTCTTCTTCATTAATTGAAGGTCGTGTAAATGGAACTTTAATTTCTGTGCTCATACTTATTTCCTGCATATCACTATATAGTATTTGAATTATCAGCTTTCAATTCTGGAATAACTTTTTGTAATGTATCACGTAGCAGTGCAGAATTTCGATATTTAGAAAAATCTGTGTGCTCGGAACTTATACATATTTCACTTAATTTTACCAGAAGTTCATCAAGGTCAAAAGTTAATGGCATTGCTTCAAGTTTTAGAAGCTTTGTATATTCAGTAGGCTGTGGATTTTCCTCTTTGAGCCATAATGGTTCTGTAAGGCGTTCTCCTGGGCGAATGCCTGTAAATTGAATCTCAATATCCTTGTTAGGTTCATGGCCGCTGAAAATAATAATATGCTCTGCAAGATCCTTTATCTTTATCGGTTCCCCCATATCAAGCAGGTATGAATAACCGTTTTGACCAACACCACCAGTCTGTAAAACAAGAGAGCATGCTTCAGGAATTGTCATAAAGAAACGTTCCATTTCAGGATCTGTTACAGTGACAGGACCTCCGTTTGCAATTTGTTCCATAAATAATGGTAGAATCGAGCCTCGAGAGCCAAGAACATTCCCAAAACGAACAAACATAAAATCCTGCTTCTTATCTTTGACTTTTTCTGCTGCCTGAAGCAGAAGCTTTTCTGAAAGGAATTTTGAAGCACCATAAATTGATACTGGACTTACAGCTTTATCTGTTGAGATAAGAACAAATTTCTTAACGCCAAATTCAATGCTTGCATCAAGGAGATTTTTAGTTCCAAATACGTTATTTTCGATGACAGCAACTGGATTCTCTTCCATTAAAGGTACATGCTTGTATGCAGCACAATGAAAGATAACATCACATTTTGTATGTGAAATAATGTATCTGATATATTCACGGTCTTTCATGTCCCCGATAATAGGAACAACTGTTGCTTTTTCGCCAACACCTTCGGATTGTAAAAGACGAAGTTCACGATTAATCTGATAGATAGAATTTTCACCGTGGCCGAACAGATAAAGGCGTTCTGCTCCACCTGATAAAAGCTGGCGGGCAAGTTCTGAACCTATTGAACCGCCAGCTCCTGTTATCAATACACGTTTACCGCGAAGGTAAGAAAGACTTTCTTTAAGAGAAATAGTTACAGGTGTTCTTCCAAGGATATCAAGTGGATCAATTTCCCTGGCTTGAACAAAATGAGCTGTTCCATTAACAACCTGACTTATACTTGGAAGAATTTTAATATGCTTGAAACCACTTCTGGTCAGGGCTTCATAGATTTCTTTAATTTTTTTACTTGAAGCGGTAGGAATTGCAATTACAGCCTCACTTTTATCTGGAGAGTTAAGAAGTGGAGTAACATTCTCGATAGGTCCTAAAACAGGAATACCATCAATGTTTTTTCCAATCAGATCTTTATTATCATCAAGAAAGGCTGCGATGTTGCCAAAAACTTTTTTTCTTTTAATATCATTAGCAATCATTTGTCCGGCAAATCCGGCACCAATAATGTAAAATTGAGAATTATTATTTTTAATCATTTGAATTGAAGTTCGAAAAGAACTTTCCCCACCTGATTATATAATAACATACAATATTTCTTTCTTCAATTTGATTTTGCGTGGAATTAATAAAAACATTTTACTAAACAAAAAAACTGAAATTCCGATATTCAAAAGGAATAAAAGTAAAAAAATAAGTGTTGGAAACGGAGTTTTTCATGAAATTTATAAAAAAAAGCATGTTTTTGATGCTTATATTAATAGGAAGTATGGCAAGTGCAAAGTCATTTTCGCTTCAGGTAGTGCAGAAATATGGTTCTGAGACAGTTGTTTACGAAGCTTCCTATGTAATTGAACAGACAATCATGGATTATTTTTACGAGAATCTATACATCGTATCAAATAGCCCGGTAATTATTCAGAAGAAAGGTCAGGATATTTCTGGAGAATTACAAAAAGCCTTTGATGCGGCTCAAGAAGGATATCTTGATTATGTAATTCAAGCTGATGTTTATTACAATTTATCAGATTCTAATAATCCTGAAGAAGCTTTACTGAATAATATTGACAAAATTGAGTGGAAAGTGTTTTCAATTGACAGTAAACACGTATTAGCCAGTGGAAAAGCTGTTCCAGGTAAAAAATATAGAAATGACGAAGATGGTTTGTATTATTTTTCAAACGAACTTGCAGAACACATAAAAGAACAAATTGAATGTAAGGGTGGTAAAAAATGAAAAAATTATTCAATTTATTGACCGTATTGTTTGCTGGAGTATTTATTGCTTCAGCAAGTCCTTCACTTGACGGAAGGGCTATTGTGGCAGAATCTGGAGTATTACCTTCAGGGCTTTTTGCAAAAACTGTAGGTTATTTGCCTGGTGACAGCATTAACATTACAAATCCGTCAAATGGTCAGGCTATTGAAATTCTGGTAATCGGATCTCTTGATCCATCAGAAGGTGTTGCAGTTTTGTTAAGCCCGGAAGCAGCTCAAAGTCTTAATATTAAGAAAAACTCCAATATGCTTGTAAAACTGACAAAGCGTTCTGGAGAACTTGATGAAAATTCAAATGGATCTTGTATTTTGACCCAGTCTAACGCTGCAACAGCTCCTGTTGATAATGAAGATGATGCAGATGAAAAAAGCGAACCTCTTGAAGATGAAGTTTCTGAAACTGAAAACACTGAAGAAGAATCAGAAACTGAAGCTGAAGAAACCGAAATTGAAGAAATAGATAAAGTTTCAGATGAAGATTCTACTGAAGAAGAGACCATCCCTGAAGAAGTAGAAGAAGTTGAAGTAATTGAAGAAGAAAACATTCCTGAAGAAGTTGAAGAAGAAACCATACTTGAAGAAATAGAAGAAGATGAAGTAGTTGAAGAAGAAATTGAAGATGACTATGTTCCTGCAGAAGAAGAATCTATCGAAGAGGAAGAAATTCCTTCTGAAGTAGAAGAAGGAACTGAAGAAGTTTCAGAAGAGATTGAAGATAACTATGTTCCAGTTGAAGAAGAATCAATCGAAGAAGAAATCCTTGAAGATGAAGAAGAAATCCCTTCTGAAGTAGAAGAAATTGTAGAAGAACAAATTGAACCTATCGAAGAAAATTATGTTCCAGTTGAGGAAGAATCAATTGAAAAAGAAGAAATCCCTTCTGAAGTAGAAGAAATTGAAGATTCTGAAGAAACAATTGAACCTGTTGAAGATGATTATGTGGCTCCTGAAGAAGAAGCTGTAGAGGAAGAAGAACTTCCTGAAGAATATGAAGAAGAAAAACCACTTGTTGAAGACAACTATGCTGCTCCTGAAGAAGAAGCTGTAGAAGAAGAGGAGCTTCCTGAAGAAGAAGTTATCGAAGAAGAACTTCCAGAAGAAATTGAAGAAACTGATGAAGAAGAAACTGAAACTGAACCAGAAGAAGTAGAGGAAGAAACAGTTCCAAAAACTGCATTCGTACCTGAAACAGAATCAATTGAAGAAGAATAACTTCCTGAAGAACCAATTGAAGAAGAAAATGAAGAATTAATTGAAGCTGAAGAAACTGTAGAAGAAGTTGAAGAAGAATCAGAAACTTCTGAAGATGACTTTGATGGAATAATTCTTGTTCCTTC
>JAHAZA010000056.1 GCA_018385415.1 Treponema sp.
CCCAAATCGTTATTTTCTTTCAAAACAGAATCAAATTTCTGCATGATTTCATAATTCGGAATCTTTATTTTGTTTGAATCTTCCGTTGTTAAAAGCCCATAAACAACCATTGCCGAGAAAATGTATAGTTTTGATGTTGTATTGCTTGAATTTATCACATTTTCATCGATACTACAGACAATCCTTTCTCCTGACATCATCTGAGCTACAGGTTTCTGAATGTCATTTATGTTCAATTTCAATAAATTAAATATTTCGTCACTAGGTCCACTACTCGTCCAATAATTCGCAAGCCGATTGTTGGAGAAAGCCAAAACCACAGAGCGTGGGTTATAAAGATGCTTTCCCTCTGTCGTTTCATAGCCATCATACCAGTATCTCAAATCTTCACGACTGAAACCTACAACATAGTCTTCTCTATTCTTATTCTTTTCGTAAAGCTCATCCACCTCTTCTTCTGTAAAACCAAAATGAAGAGAATATTTTGCTTGTTCAGATGCTCAGCATAACAACCTTTCTGAGAGATTTTTAATCCACCAAAAAGTGACGATGAATCATCTTTCCCAAAGAATGATGCGATCATATTTGCAGCAACAGTCTTTCCGAACCGTCGTGGACGAGTAATACAAACAAAACGATTTTCAATATCAATTGACGGGACCAAATCTTCAATCAGTAGAGATTTATCAATGAAATTCGGTTCCTTTAAGATTTTGGAAAAATTAGAAACACAAACATCACTATTTAGATAATTACTCATAACTCTAATATACCCCTTTTTTATCTTTATTTACACATTGCCTTTCGACTTCCATATCATGACATTTAAACCGCAATAACTTGGCCATTTGTCGGTGATATTCATTTTAGGTTTCCCATACAGAGCCTAAAAAATAAAGACATTTGCACTTCATATTGCAAATGTCTTTTTTTCAGGACAGGAATCAATTCCTCATTCCTCATTCCTAATTCCTAATTATTTTAATTCCTAATTAATTAAAGTACGCAGATTGGTACGAATGTTGAAGCTTTTAAAGAAGCACCACCAATCAAACCACCGTCGATATCTGGCTGAGCCAAGAGTTCTGGGGCATTTTCTGCTTTCATTGATCCACCGTACTGGATGATTACTTCATCAGCTACTTTCTGATCATAAAGTTTAGCGATGTAGTTACGGATAAACTTGTGGATTGCCTGAGCGTCTTCTGGAGTTGCAACTTTACCTGTACCGATTGCCCAAACTGGTTCGTAAGCGATTGTTACGTTTTTCATCTGTTCAGCAGTTACACCTGCAAGACCTGCAGAAAGCTGGAATGCACAAACCTGTTCTGCTTCACCTGCTTCTCTTTCTGAAAGAAGTTCACCAATACAAAGATCAACTTCAAGACCGTCTGCCAAAGCTTTGCGAACTTTTTTGTTGATAAGTTCATCTGATTCACCAATTTCGTGACGGCGTTCTGAGTGACCAAGGATTACACACTGACAACCAATGTCTTTAAGCATAGTTGTAGAAACTTCACCAGTGTGAGCTCCGTTAGAAGTTGCAGCACAATCCTGAGCTGCCAAAATGATGTTAGAACCTTTTACAACCTGAGCAACTGCATCAAGATATACAAAAGGAACACCAATCATGTATTTGTTTGTTTTACCTTTTAACTGTTCAACTAAATCTTTAGCCAATGCAACAGCTTCTGCTTTAGAAGTGTTCATTTTCCAGTTTCCAGCAATGTAATGTGTACGTGCCATTTATGACTCCTTAAAATGCGATGTACTTATTTTAATGCATTTTTATGGGTTGGGGAATAGGAATATATAAAAGTTAATAAGTTGAATTAAAATGACTTAATTTTAAACAAAAAAAGGGGCATCTTTGGAAGAAGATGTCCCTGAAAAATAAAGTGCTATGTGATTTTAATTAGCGAGCAAAAGTAACTTTGAACTGGTCACCAAACCAAAGTCTATCTGTTTTTCTTCTGGCAGATACAATAATTGTATGAGCACGGCTAGCATATCTAGTAAATGATGACATAGTCCAAGCTGTACCTACGCTTCCTTCATATACTGTAATACCATCAATTGTAACTCTAAAATTATCAAAGTTTTCTGTATCAGCAACATTGAATGTAATCTGTTGAGTTGTATCTTTTACATCAATAGTTTGATTTTTTACAGAAGCACCATCTTTATCTATAGCAGTTACATTAGCAGCAGTTAATGGATTTGTAAAATCTTCAACATTTACTTCAATTTCAGTTTCTGTAAGGAATTGTGCATAAACAACCATATCACTTACGCCATCTGTTGTTGTTGGATAAAGATCTGATGTTGAAATATCATCTACAATTGCCTGTGTATAATCAGAAATCAAAGCCCAACCAGAGAAGTCGTGACCACCAAGAGTAAGTGTTGCATCAGCTGGAATAGTCATTAATGGAAGATCTGTGCCTTTGTACTGTTTCCATTCAATAATTGTTGTTCCAGCATACACTCCATTTGCATCTGTATATATACCACCATTAAGGTTATATGTAATCATAGTTTTAGCAACATTTTCAGTTCCTATTGCCTCGTAATCTGTTGATTCAATACGAGTACATACAGTTTCTGATTCGCCTACACAGTTTTCTGCAGTAATTTCAAAATCATAAATTGTACCAGTTTTTAATGTAATTACACATTCTTCATGTCCAGAAAGCAATGTTCCAGAAACTCTTGTATCTACCTCAGTTAAGAAATCAACTTCTTTAGTATCATCATTATTTTCTGTTCCGAGAATCTTAACTAATGTTCTGGAAGCATCATCTAACCAAGTTTCGTATTCATAAATATAAATTAAGAAATTTTCTTCATTAATAGATTTATCTTTCCATTCAAGTTTAACATTATAAGTACCATTACCAGTTTCAGAATCTGCAATGTTTGTAACTTTCAAATCTGTAGGAGCATCAGGTTTTTTCATCATTTCTCCAAAGTCGATGTCAGTTTGTGCAGTTGTCTTTCCAGGTACTACACGAACTTCATCTGCCCAATAACCAATTTCTTTTGTACCATTAGAAAATCTTACTTCAAAAAGATATGAACCAGGAGCTACACTATCATTTGTGTAACTTACAGTTTTTGCAGCAGGTTCAGATTCTGTTACTGTCTCTTTAGCAATTTCTTTTCCTGTATAGAAATCTATTAATCTCATTGTATATGATTTACATCCGTCACCAGTATATGTACCAGATAAATCTAAACCACCAACAGTTGTAATACCTTTTGTTGTAAGGTCAAATACAATTTTAGAACCACCTGCTGTCAAATCTGCATAAGTATTACCTTCCAATACAAGATTATCGCCAGCATATGCAGAAAGAGTTAATTCCCAAATATCATAAGAAAGCTGGTATCCGTCAAAACACCCACACCTAAAAAGCAAAACGAAAGTAACGTAAAATACATGCCATGGAGAAAACTATGGCACGAGCATTTTACACAAATGAAGAAAAAACAAAGCACATTGAGATGTGGA
>JAHAZA010000053.1 GCA_018385415.1 Treponema sp.
AAAAAAATGAGTGATATGCTGTCTTCACTAAAAGACGTAAAAATTCTGGACAATAAAGTTACAATAAAAATTGCAGTTACCCAGGAAGTTGTTGCTCAGCTTGAATCATTAGCAGAAGAATTACTAAAGGAGTTGCCGGACTAATCCTCATAAAAAAAAGACAACCTGCTTTTTAGGGGCAAGTTGTCTTTTAAATTTTTGACTCTTGAAAAAAATAAGTGTATTTTATATTCGAAACATACACAGTAGCTGTCAGCTGCAAGGGAGAAACTCGCACTAAACTTTTTTACCGCAGCCTACTGTATTTACAGAATAAATTTCACACTCTCACGGACAAATCGTTACATTACAAGAACAACTTCTGCAGTCTTTCCGAGAATAGAAGATGGAATGTAATTTGATTCCATCTTCTTTCCGTCAACTGTAAGTTCTTTACATCCACTTTGAACGTGATCTGGATTTTTTACTGTGATGTGCAGGTGACATCCACGGAAATCTTTTTCAATTTCAAATCCATCCCATTCTGCAGGAATTGATGGAGCTACCTTAAGACCGTTTAAGTCTGGTCTCATTCCCATGATTCCTTCAACACATCCTACCATTACAGTAGATGCTGTACCTGTAAGCCAGTGTACATGTGAGCGGCCGAAGTGTGGAGAAGCTTTTCCTTCTGTGAACTGACCGTAACAATATGGTTCAAGCTTACGGATTTCTGCTTTGTCGTTCTGGCTAGCCGGAGCATTTTCCATAAAGTACTGGAATGCTGTGTTTCCGTGACCTTTGAGGGCTTCAGCTAAGATGATCCATCCCTGTGACTGAGAGAAGATACCTGCATTTTCTTTAACACCCTGATTGTAGATTACAGCAAGAGCACCGTCGAATGCGTGCTTCTGATATGGTGGATCCATAAGAACAAGACCAAAGTCTGTGTTAAGCTGTTTGTTAACCATTCCAAGAGCAAGGTCAGCCTGCTGGTCTGTTGCAAGACCTGAGATAACTGCCCAGCTCTGTGGGTTGAGCCACATGTTTGCTTCCGGGTCGTTTCTGTTTCCGATAACTTCGCCGCGTTCTGTAAAGCCGCGGATAAAGCGGTCTTCATTCCAGCAGAGCTTCTGGATTTTTTCACCAAGCTTTTTCTGTTCTTCGTTCAAGTATGAAACGTAAGAAGTATCTTTTTTGTATTCTGCAAATTCACGAAGAATTGTCATTGCAAGATAGAACTGAAAGGCAACGAATGATGATTCACCGTTTGCACCAAGTCTTAAACAGTCGTTCCAGTCAGCATAGAGACCTGCTGGAATTCCGTGTGGACCTAAGTGATCCATTGAGAACTTGATTGCACGCTGAAGGTGATCGTATACAGTTCCTTCTTCTTTGTTTGCGTAAGGAATTACTTCGTCAAGGAATGCAACGTTTCCTGTTTCTGCAACGTATTTGTAAACTGTAGGGAAGAGCCAGAGTGCATCGTCTGCGCGGTAATGTGGGTGACCTGTTTCCTGAACGTATGAAGCATCATCCGGTGTATCTTCGTGACCAGCATTGTGTGTAAACTTAACAAGTGGAAGTCCACCACCATTGTTTACCTGTGCTGAAAGCATGAAACGGATTTTTTCTACAGCCATTTCCGGTTCAAGATGAATAACACCCTGAATGTCCTGAACTGTGTCGCGGTAACCGTATCCGTTTCGAAGACCACAGTAAATGTAAGAAGCTGCGCGGCTCCATGTGAATGTCATGAAACAGTTGTAAGCGTTCCATGTGTTGATCATTGTGTTGAAGTGTTCGCTTGGTGTTTTAACCTGGAAGTGTTCGAATCTTCCGTGCCACTGTTTTATGAGAGAAGCAACTTCTGCTTTACATACAGCACTCAAGTCTTTGTAACCTGCAAGGATTTTTTCTACTGCTTCGTTCTGCTGCATTGTAAGAACGAAAGCCATTTCTTTTGTTTCGCCAGGGTTCAATTCAACTACTGTAGAAAGAGCACCACAGGCATTTTCGTTGTAGCTTGTAATGTTTCCAAGATCGCCGTTTATAACGCCAACTGGATCTTTGTATGTGTGGTATTCACCAAGGAAGCCCTTTTTGTCTCCGCAGTATGAAGAAACTTTTGAACCTACAAGAGCGAATACTCTGTCTGTTGAAGTCTTGTTGTCAACTTCGTATGTAAGTCCTTCAAGGTTTCCGTGTACTGTATCAACGATTCTGTTTTCAACAAATTTTGTGCGTCCGATGAAGAGGGAATACTGAAGGTTTACCTGATCCTGTTCATAGTTGCAGTTATTTGTAAATTCAGCATAGCCTGTAACAGTAAGACTGCGTTTTTTGTCAGAATTGTTTGTTACTTTAAAGTTCCATACTTCGTGTTCACAATCAAGTGGAACGTAGTACAAAGCTTCAGAATGAATTCCGGAATAGTCAGCCATGATGTTTGTGTAAGCTGTTCCGTGGTGACATTCGCTTTTGTAATCCTTGAGATCTTTTCCAACTGGCTGCCATGATGCTGACCAGTAATCCTTGCTTTCGTTATCCCGAAGGTAAATGTAGCGTCCTGGCTGGTCAAAGTTGTTGAATACGTATCTTAAGATACGACCGTTTGCACCTGATTTTGCAAAGCTGTAACCACCAGCGTTATTTGAAATGATTGCACCATACAATGGTGAACCAAGATAGTTTACCCATGGGTTTGGAGTCTGTGGATTTGTAACGACATATTCACGTTTTTCGTCGTCAAAATAACCGTACTTCATGAAATTCCTCTCTTATAGTTTTTTACTAGCTAGTTAGATTATAAAATCAACTAACTGACTTTTCAATTAAAATCATATGCCCAAAGTACTGAATTTATGAAAAAGTTTCTATAAATTAAACAATTTTTACATGATAAAGGGAATTTTGGGTGAAAGTATTTTATATAGAAGAATAAATGAGGAAAGTAAAAATTCCCCATCTTATATAGACTAAATGACAAGAGTTCAAAAATTCTGTATAATACTACATCATTTTTATCAGAGGTTAATTATGGCATTGACTAGTGTTTCACCTATCGACGGTCGCTATGAAGGAAAGACAAAGTGTCTTAAGGGATATTTCAGCGAAATGGCTTTAATGAGATATCGTATTTATACAGAAATCAACTATCTTATTAAGCTTCTTGAAACTCCAATGCTTAAAGGCAGAGTAAAATCAGCAGTTGATACTGCAAAGCTCCGTTCTATCATCGAAATCACAGAAGATGATGCTGCAATCATCAAGGCATTTGAAACAACTGGTTATGATGGAACTCCTGCTACAAACCACGATGTAAAGGCCATTGAATACTTCATCAAAAGAAAGCTCAAAGAAATGGGAATGGATGAAATCCTGGAATACGTTCACTTTGCTTTGACCTCAGAAGATATTAACAATATCTCTTACGGACTTATGATTCGTGATGCTGTAAACAATGTTGTAGTTCCAGAAATTCTTTCAATCTATGAAAAGCTTTATAAACTTGCAGTAGAACACAAAGATCTTTCAATGCTTGCCCGCACACACGGACAGCCTGCAACACCAACAACTTTCGGTAAAGAAGTTTTAGTTTTCGTAAACCGCATGAAAGAAGAACTTACTCAGCTTGGAAACATCGATATTCTTCTTAAGCTTAACGGTGCAACTGGTGGATTCAACGCACACAACTTTGTATTCCCTGAATTTGACTGGATCAACTTTAGCCACCAGCTTATAAATTCTTTCAATGCAGAAATCACACCTCTTGATAATGAATACATGCACACAAAGCCGCTCAAGGTTCGATTCAATCCAATTACAGCTCAGATTGAACCTCACGATTCATACCTGCGCGTATTTGACGGCGTAAAGAGAATCAACAATATCCTTACAGATTTTGCAATGGATACATGGCGTTACATTTCTGACGGATGGATTAAGCAGCGTACAGTTGCAGGTGAAATCGGATCAAGCGCAATGCCACACAAAGTAAATCCAATTGACTTTGAAAACGCAGAAGGAAACTTCGGAATGGCGAATGCAATGTTCGAATTCTTTGTAAGAAAGCTTTGTATCAGTCGTCTCCAGCGTGACCTTACAGACTCAACTGTAGAACGCAACATGGGTTGTGCATTTGCTCACTCAATGATCGGATATGCTTCACTTCAAAAAGGTCTCGGAAAAATCGAAGTTAATGCTGCAAAAATCACAGAAGCTCTTGAAACAACACCAGAAGTTCTTGCAGAAGCATATCAGAATCTTCTTCGCATGAGCAATGTTGATAAGCCTTATGAACGTCTTAAGGAAATTACACGCGGTAAGAAAGTTACAATCGAAGACTTCCACAATCTTGCAAAAAATCTTGAAGTAAGCGATGAAGTAAAGGCAAGACTTCTTGCTGCAACTCCACTTACATACACAGGTTTAAGCGGAAAAATTGTTGAACAGTTTGATGCAAAAATCAACTAAATCAACATAACAAAGATAGAAGGGCTGTCCAGAAAGTTATAAAAGCTTCTAAAAGGACAGCCCGTTTTTATGTGTTTATAAGGAATTTTTACTGACAAACACTGAAAATTCATGAAAAAATTTAATAAAATCTGCTAAACTTAATTTATGGATTTCCGAAAATAAAGTAACGGGTGGTAAAACCCCACTTGGACTAGTGTCCTTGCGAGGTTTGATACTTAAAACTACCAAATCTTACAAGGACCAGATTGAGATTAAAAACAATTTGATCAAAGATTTTAAGGAGATCCATTATGGTTATCAATCACAACATGAGTGCAATGTTTGCACAGCGTTCACAGGGTCTTACAGACCTTAACAATCAGAAAAACATGGAAAAACTCTCATCAGGAATGAGAATTAACCGTGCTGGCGATGATGCTTCAGGACTTGCTGTTTCTGAAAAAATGCGTGCCCAGATTCGCGGTTTGAACCAGGCTTCTGAAAACGCAGAAAACGGTATTTCTTTCATTCAGACAACTGAAGGTTATTTGCAGGAAACAACTGACATCATTCATCGTATCCGCGAACTTGCAGTTCAGTCATCAAACGGTATTTATTCAGACGAAGACCGTATGCAGATCCAGGTTGAAGTTTCATCTTTGATCGATGAAGTAGACCGCATCGCTTCTGCAGCACAGTTCAACGGTATGAACATGCTCACAGGACGTTTTGCTCGCCCTACAGGTGAAAACGCTGTTACAGGTTCTATGTGGTTCCACATTGGTGCTAACATGGATCAGAGAACACAGGTATACATTGGAACAATGTCTGCTACAGCACTTGGATTGAAGAATCTTGGTGATGAATCTAAACTTTCACTTGCAGCTCCAGATGACGCTAACCGTGCAATCGGAACTCTGGATGAAGCACTTAAAAAGATCAACAAACAGCGCGCTGACCTCGGTGCTTACCAGAACCGTCTGGAAAAGACTGTTGTTGGTTTGGACATCGGTGCTGAAAACCTTCAGGCTTCTGAATCACGCATCCGTGATACAGACATGGCTGAAGAAATGGTTGACTTCACAAAGAACCAGGTTCTTTCACAGGCCGGAACTGCAATGTTGGCTCAGGCAAACCAGAGCTCACAGAACGTTCTTTCACTCCTCCGCTAATCAAAGTAGCATAGGTTAAGGATGAAAAATCGCTCTTCGAAAGAAGGGCGATTTTTTTTTGAGCCAACATTGCTGTTTATCGATGGAACTATTTCCCTTGTCTTTCCGACTATTCCTTCGTATATTAAAATAAAGGCACAGACCTATAGCCAGCTTTGCAAATAGTGCGGATTATAAAACGAAGGAGAAACCAATGGCTGAAGTAACAGTAACAAAAGCTAATTTTGAAGCGGAAGTCCTTAACAGTGACAAACCTGTTCTGGTAGATTTCTGGGCAACATGGTGCGGACCATGCCAGATGCTTTCGCCACTTATTAAAGAGATTGCAGAGGAACATCCAGAAATCAAAGTATGTAAGATCAATGTGGATGAAGAAATGGAACTTGCAACACAGTTTAATGTAATGAGCATTCCTTTTGTTGCTGTATTCAAAAATGGAAAAGTCACTAATTCCTCAGTTGGATATCAGCAAAAAGAAAATCTTCTTTCACTTATTGATTGAAACAATATTTTTGCTTAATTATAATGATGTCATGAAAAAATTATTTTTATTAATTGTGACATCATTATTTGTTTTTTCTGGTTTTGCCAGAGATAAATCCTCTCTTAAATTTCGTCTTGTCTATGACGGTCCTTATATTGATTTAGAAAATCAGAGTGTTCCTGAAGGTTTTGAAGCTATCAGAATTTTAAAAGGAATGAAAGAAACAACTGTTCTTGTTGAAAAAAATGTGCAGCTGGATGGAACTCACATACAAAACTTTAAGCTCGCACAGGATATGTTTGGTTATCCAAATATCAATTTTACTCTTGATGATGAAGGAACTCAGATATTTGCAAAACTTACAAGAGAAAATATTAGGAAGGAGATTCTTCTTGAGATGGATGGTATTGCGATTCTATCTGCGGTAATCAGAGAAGAAATTACAGGCGGACAAGTTGCAATCAGCGGAGTAAATAATCTTAATCTGATTAAAATCATTAAAGATAATTTTGAGTGTGAAGATAGTCTTAATATTAATTTTGATGTGGATTTTGTAAGGGTTACAGCAGTAAATGGTATTGTAGATAGAAAAGATCCAAAAGCTGTGTTGAATGCTTTTATGTATTATTATTTTACTGATGATCCAGTATGGAAATCTTTTGTTGCATCTGATGGAAAGTATTCCAAATCTCATGATAATATAACATCTGTTCGAGATAATTTTCCAGAAACACTGAATTATTCAGAAATACAGATTCAAAAGGCTGAGAAGCTAAAAAAGAAACTTCCTTTTTATCTGTTTAAAAATAATAAAGATATTCCATTTTCATATTTATACAAAATAAATATTTCAGGTTATGAATATATTGCTCAGGTAAACATGATTATGGATAAAGCTGGAAATTTCAGCATCAAGGGATTTTAATTTTTACTGTCACCCGCTAAAATGAAGGAATGCACGAATATCCGTCATTCCCGATAACACCTTATCTTTCAGAAATAATTTCTGATTTAAAATCTTCTAAAGGTCACACTCTCATTCTCAGTGCAGAAACTGCAGCAGGTAAATCTACAGTGCTGCCTCTTGCGCTTATGGATACTTTTACCGAAGATGAAAATTCCTTAAGCGGAAAAATTTTAATGACAGAACCTCGCCGTATTGCTGTCCTTGGCGTTGCAAACCGGCTTGCTTATCTTTGCAATGAAGAAGTGGGACAGTCTGTTGGTTATAAAATTCATCTTGAAAATAAAACAGGCCAGAATACAAAGCTTGAAGTCGTTACAGAAGCAATTCTTGTTCGTATGCTGCAGTCAGATCCTTTTTTAGAAGGATACAATGTGGTGGTACTGGATGAATTTCATGAACGCTCAGTTAACACTGATATGGCTCTGGCATTTTTAAAAGAAACACTTGAGGCTCGTGACGATCTTTTTGTTATTATCATGTCGGCTACTATGGACATGGAAAAACTTAAAGATTATCTGGGGAACAATGTCAGTGTAAAAAAAGTTCCAGGATCCAGTTTTCCTGTGGAAGTAATTTATGATCCAAAATCTTCGGTAGAAGAAGCGGTACTTAATGAGTTGAAAATAAAAACACAAGGAAATGACTCCAGAAGTATTTTAGTTTTTTTACCTGGAATTTCTAGCATCCGTAAGGTTGAACAAAATCTAAAAGAAGTTCTCCC
Source organism: Treponema sp. (assembly GCA_018385415.1). GTDB lineage: Bacteria > Spirochaetota > Spirochaetia > Treponematales > Treponemataceae > Treponema_D. The sequence goes on from JAHAZA010000053.1 coordinate 7,782, forward strand.
AAGTGATACAGAACTTTTAATCCTTCACTCCAGCATTACAATTGATGAACAAAAAAAAGTTCTTAGTCCTCAGGCTTGTGGTACAGACAGAGTAATACTTTCATCATCTATTGCAGAAACATCCCTTACTGTTCCTGGTATTACATCTGTAATTGACTCAGGTCTTGCCCGTGTGAACCGCATTAATACCGCCACTGGTATGACTAATCTTTTTACAGAAACTGAAACTGAATTTTCAGCTGAACAAAGAAAGGGACGTGCTGGACGAGTTCAGAAAGGAAGATGTATCAGACTATGGAACAGCATTGAACCTCGTATAAAAAATATGAGCCCGGAAATTCTCCGTACCGATTTAAGTTCGCTTGTACTTGAATGTTCTGAACATGGAATTACAGATCTTTCCAAAATGGATTTTCTTGATAAACCAAATGCTTCAAGCTGGAATCAGGCTTTAAGTCTTTTAAAGACACTGGGCTTAATAAACACTGATGGCTCTATTACTGCCAGGGGACGTGCTTCTTTAACCTTTGCTTTAGACCCACGGCTTTCAGGTATTGTATTAAGTGCAGGGCTTAAAAGATTTTCCCAAATAAAATCTCTTTTAATAAAATATTCACAGTATGCCCAAAGTTCAAAAGAAATCCAAAACCGCTTCTTAAATGAAATTGAATCAAGACTAAGTAAATGCCCGGACTTTAGCCTAGATGAAAAAACTCTTCCTTCACAGCTTTTAATACTTGAAGGTTTTCCTGACCGCCTTGCCCGACGCATTAGCGAACCAGGAGATGAAAAATCCATATATCAGCTTGCAAGCGGAAGAAAAGGTGTATTAAAAAATCCTGTTAACAATGGACCGCAGTGGATTGTAGCAACAGATACAATGGCTGGAACAAGTTATGCCACAATCTTTGAATATGAATCTATCGAAAATTCCCTTGTAGAAGAATTTTTGAAGAACAGACTTGAGAAAAAAACTGTATGCATTTTTGAAGATGGTAAAATTTTGAAATTTGAAAACCTCTGTTTTGGTCAGCTTGTTATAGCTAGTAAAAAACTTGTTTCTGGTAAAGATGATTTATTGAATGCCTGGATAAATGAAGTTGAAACAAAAGGCTTTGTGGCTCTTCCTGTTGATGATAAAATTAAAAAGTTTATTCTGCGGGTAAAATTTTACAGGCAGAATGTTAAAGGTGAATCAATTGCGGACTTTGAATCAAAACTTACTTATGAAGTAAAGGAATGGCTTAGTCCATTTATGCAGGGAGTATCAAAGCTTACTCCGGAGATTTTATATAATGCCCTTTACTGGTATCTTGAAGGAAGTGCAGTTGATGAAAAAGTACCAGAACTTTTAATTCTTCCTAACAAAACAAAAGCAAAAGTTAAATATGAAGTTTCTGGTTCAGATGAAAATATGGTAATAAAGCCTGTGATTGAAATTATCATACAACGGATATTCGGCTGCTTTACTACACCAGAAATCTGCGGAAAAAAAGTTCTCTTAAAGCTTCTATCACCAGCATCTCGTCCACTTCAGATTACTGAGGATTTGGATAACTTCTGGGTCACCACCTGGCCTGATATCTGCAAAGAAATGAAAGGACGGTACCCAAAGCATAACTGGGATTACAGATTAGTTGAGCAAGATACATAATTTTTATTATAATAAGCTTACTTTTTTTAACAGGAGATGATTTATGAAAAAAGTTTTTAGTATAGTTCTTGCATTGCTGGTTGCTGGTTCAATGAGTTCTTTTGCAAAAGAAAACAGTTCTTCAGGATTTCATTTGATTACAGCTGAAATAACTGGTGGAGCAATTGCTGTTGGTATTACTGAATCTGGTACTTACAATTATATGTTCAATGACACATTTGGACTTGGTGGTGGTATTGCAGTTTCTGAAGGTTTCAATAATGATATTGTCTTTTATGGCGATGTTAAATATTTAAACTGGGATTTTGCTCTTGGTGCTGGATATGAATTTGGTTATGTTGCGCCGGTTCTCTATTTAAAGGCTGCTTATCAGAGCTATATGTGGGACTGGGGTGTAGGTAAAGCTGGATTTACATTTGGTGCTGACTGGCATTTTGCATTCAAAAATATTGAAGGATATACAGATGCTTATAAAGCAGTTTACGTTATCAGTGTAATTCCTCGCTTTATTATTGGTGTTAACTGTAAATTCGAATTGTAATTTTTTTTCAGAATAATTGTAACTATTTTGTAACCCGGTTGTTATTTTAATGTAAATAAAATGGAAATTAAAAAATGATAGCTATAACCTCCGGGAAAGCAGCAACCGTTTACTCCTTTTGGGTTGCTGCTTTTTTTTGTATATGTGGAATTTTACCTGACTTTCATATACAATTATAAAAAGGAACATAATGTCAGAAAAAATAAAAATCATTTTTACAACTCTTCTCATAGAAAAATCGCCTCAGGCGCTTCCTTTGGGGGCTGCATGTGTTGCTTCAAGTGTAAAGCATGATCCTTTGACAAAGGACATTACGGATGTTCATTTAGTTCCTTTTAATAAAGAAGATTCTGAATATATAAAAAATTCCTGTACTGAAGAAGATGGTGCTTCTTATATGGCCCAGAAGCTTATGGCTTTAAAGCCTTCAATTGTTGCTTTTTCTGTGTTTGTATGGAACAGAACGGTTCTTGAAAAAGCTGCTGCAATTTTACAGAGCAATGGTATTAAGACTCTTTGCGGTGGGCCAGAGGTTACGGCAGATCCTGCAAGCTTTAAGGATTTTGATAAAGTTTGTTCTGGAGAAGGGGAATATAAAATTCCTTTACTTATTTACGAGCTTATTACAGGTAAAGCTTCACAGGTGCAAGGCGATAAAAATTCCAACACCGAAAAAGAATATGACTACCAGAATCTTGAATCGCCTTATCTTGACGGAACACTGGATCCGTCTGAGTTTGAAGGTGCGCTTTGGGAACTTGCCCGGGGCTGTCCGTTTAAATGCTCCTATTGTTATGAATCTAAAGGCGAAAAGAAAGTTCGGATGTTCCCTATGGAGCGTATTGAAAAAGAACTTGAGCTTTTTGCAAAAAAAAAGGTTCCTCAGGTTTTTGTACTGGATCCTACCTACAATGCAAACAAAAATCGTGCCATGGAACTGATAAATAAAATTGCAAAGAAAACTCCGGATACATTCTATTACTTCGAAGCTCGAGCAGAGTTTATTGACCGTCAGCTGGCTCATGCTTTTACAAAGATTCCCTGCAGCCTGCAGATTGGGCTTCAGAGCGCCGATCCCAATGTTTTAAACCTTGTAAACAGACCATTCAACAAAGCTGCGTTCTTAAAAGGCATCAAATGTTTAAACCAGGAAGGCGCGGTTTTTGGCCTTGATGTAATTTACGGTCTTCCTGGTGACAGCCTGCAGGGATTTAAAAACAGTGTGGACTTTGCAATCAGTCTGTATCCAAACAACCTTGAGCTTTTCTGCCTGTCGGTTTTACCGGGCACTGATTTACATGACAGGGCAAAAAGCCTGAACCTGGTATGGGAAAAACATCCGCCTTACCATATTATTCATACAGACAAGTTTTCAAATGAAGATATTAAAAAGTGTAACGGAATTGCAACAGCCTGCAATGTGTTTTACAACGATGGACGAGCAGTTCCATGGTTTAATACAATATTGCATGCACTTCATATCAAGGCTTCGGAATTTTTTGTTCTCTTCTATAAATATATGGTATCTCACAAAATTCCTTCTGACTGCAGGGAACATAAGGAAATTGAAAAAGTTCAGCTGCAGTTTATTGCAGAACTTTTTACACAGCGCAAAATGGACCGAATGATTTTTGCGGCTCAGGATATTATTTCGTTTAACGGTGCAATTTCCCGCAAAATCGACACAGGAAAATCTGAAACTGTGCAGCTTCATTATCCTGCTGAATATATTGATTCGGAATATGCAATGGACCTTGCATTTTTTATTAAAAATGTGCAGAAACGTTCCTCTAAGTTTACAACTTAAATCATAATTACAGAGTGCATGAAAACTGCAATTATGTGACGGCCTCAAATATTCCTAAAATGAGGGAATTTAAGTTGATAAAATCAATAAACCGTTATATCATAAAAGTGCTATGACTTTTGACGATATTTTTGAAACAATTATTCCTAATCGTGATGAAACTGTAAAACGTTTCTCTGGCAATATGGCTCTTCTTGAGAAGTTTGTAAGAAAATTTCCTGGTGATGAAAACTGGCTTAAACTTAAAGCTACTGCAAACGATGATAATTGGTCAGAAATGGAAATGACTGCCCATACTTTAAAGGGTTATGCAGGAAACATGGGTTTTTCAAAGCTTTATGATGCATGCTGTGAAGTAGTTAAGGCAATTCGTGAAAAAGATTTTGCAAAAGCAAAGGAATTCCTTCCTGTAGCTGTAGCTGCTGGTGAAGAAATTGAAGCTTTTGTTTCACAGCTTGCTTAATTCTATCTATATTGATTATAGCGATATTTAAAAAAAGTAATTCAATAAGGAGATATCTATGGCACAACAGAAAAAAAAGATTATCATTATCGACGATGTTGAATTAAACAGAACAATTTTAGGTGAAGCCTTTTCTAAAAAATATGATGTTCTTGAAGCTGAAGACGGCTGGGAAGGTCTTGAAAAGATTATGGCTAACCAGGACGATATAGCTGCAATCTTCCTTGATATCATCATGCCAGAAATGGATGGTTTCTCTGTTCTTTCTGAACTTGAAAATAAAGAAATCATGAAGAAGATTCCTCTCTTTATTATAACTACAGAGACAACTGATTATGTTGTTGAACGCGCTTATGATTATGGTGTAATTGATGTAATTCAGAAACCATTCAATCTTTTGATTATCGAACGCCGTGTTGCAAATATCATCGAGCTTTTCGAAAGCCGTTCACGGCTTGAATCTAACTGTGCAGAAAAGGCAGCTTCTGCTGTCAGTGCAGGTCCAAGCGAAAAAGAAAGAGAATATAAACACGCTTTGGCACAGATTGCCCAGATTATTAACGGCGTTGCAAAATAAAGAAAATTCCTTCTAAATAAATTATCTCAAGGAAAGTTATGAAAGATTCATTCAAGGGACTTGCCTGTAATTCATCAAATCCTGCCTGGCAGAATTGTATTGCCCGTCAGTCTAAGCTTTACGACCGTGGAAATGACATCCGCTCAGAATTTGAACGTGATTATACACGTCTTCTTCACAGTCAGGCTTACCGCCGTTTAAAGCACAAGACTCAGGTTTTCTTTGCACCTCACAATGATCACATTTGTACCCGCATGGAGCATGTTCAGCATGTTGCTTCTGTTGCAAGTACGGTTGCAAAATACCTTGGGTTAAATGATCAGCTTACAATGGCAATTGCCACAGGACACGATATCGGACATGCACCATTTGGACATCATGGTGAGGACTGTTTAAATTCCCTTTTGATTCAGAAGGAAGGAATGAATGCGCCTAAAAAATTCTGGCATGAACGAAACAGTCTTTTCTTTGCAGATCACATTGAAACTTTACCAGACCCAAATGGTTATCATAAACCTTTGGATTTAACATATGCAGTTCGCGATGGACTTATCTGCCACTGCGGTGAAATTGACCAGCAGGGTATTAAACCTCGAAGCGATAATCTTGACCTTTATTCGATTAAGCGCCCTGGAATTATTCAGCCATACACATGGGAAGGCTGTGTAGTAAAGGTTGCTGATAAAGTTGCTTACCTTGGCCGCGATATTGAAGATGCCAGGGCTTATCATATTCTTGATATGGGTGCTTACCGTCAGCTTCGAGAAATTGTCGGTTCTACTTTAGGATTTGAAGGTAAAGGAAAAAATGCTTTCAGAAGTGGTAAGGCTGTAAACACAACTGTTCTGATTAACGATTTAATTGTGGATATGTGTGAACAGAGCTCACCTGAAAAGGGTCTTTGCTTTAGTGATGAGTATTTCAAATTCATACTGGAGCTTAAGAAATTCAGTTTTGCAAAAATTTATAATCACTGGCGCCTCCAGGAATTTATGAATTATGCAAAAATTGTAATCGAAACAATTTACCGTACACTTATGCATTCACAGATGTATGCAGTAAACGGCCGTATAAATTCTGCCTTGAAGAATTTTCCTAAACTCTGTGTTGAATTTGAAAACTGGCTTGTTAAATATACAAACTATATGCCTTTGATGCAGAAAGACCGCAAGCGCATTTACCGCTACGATACAAAGCAGGTATTCGATATTACTGAGGAAGAAATTTACCAGAAGTGTGTCATCGAATTTATTTCGGGAATGACTGATCAGTTTGCAATCGAAGTGTACGAAGAAATCATTCAGTTCTAGATATTCAGAAATTCAATAAGTGTTCAGTTATAATCAATTTCATAAAAATGGTAATGATTGAATTAAAGCGTCATTTAGAGTAAGATTGTCTCATGCAGCACGAAACAAGACATTTAAGTGAAGAAAATCTCAGCAAAATCCGCAATGCAATCAGGGAAATTATCGAAGCTCTCGGTGATGATCCTTGCCGCACCGATATTGTTGATACTCCAGACCGTGTTGCTCAGATGTACGATGAAGTATTCGAAGGAATGCGCTACACCAATGCAGAAATTGCAGAAATGTTCGGTCGTAGCTTCGAAGTTCCTTTGAATACTGATATGGTTTGTCTTACTGACATCGATACATTCAGCTACTGTGAACATCACCTTGCCCTTATGTATAACATGAAAGTGGCAGTGGCATATATTCCTGACAAAAAAATTATCGGCTTAAGCAAAATTCCTCGTATTGTAGACATGGTTTCGAAAAGACTCCAGCTCCAGGAAAAAATCGGATCCGACATTGCTGACATTTTAGGTCAGGTTCTTGAAACTGAAGACATTATGGTAGTTATTAAAGGTGAACACGCCTGCGTTACAACCCGTGGAATAAGAAAGCCTGGAACAGTTACAACTACAATGTGCCTTCGGGGCAAATTCAAAACAGACGAAAACCTTCGTCGGGATTTTCTGCTTCAGGTTAAATAGCCGTTAAGAGTTGAAATAGCTTAATTCTTGACGCTATCTAATTCTTACTATAAAATAGTTAAGAATGATTACCGAAGAGTATTACGCAGAAATTTCAAAACATTTTGGCAATGTAAAAAGAGCCAGAGGGAATTTTCTCTATACCGAAAAAGGAATCCGTGTTACAGACATGTATCTTGAACATGGTCGTGCTATCCTTGGCTGGGGAAATGATAACGGAACCAGCGGTACTTCGGCATTCCTTAAATTAAAAAATCTCATTAACCGTGGACTTACAGGTTCATTCAATACTGACTTTCAGAAACAGCTTGACCGTGCAGTTAGTGACCTTTTAGGCGCAAGCTGTAAAGCATATATTTTCTCTTCAGAAGAAGATCTGGATAAAGCTGCTTTTTCTATTTCGAAAGAGCCTGTTTCTTATTTTCCGTGGATGGGGCTTGTTTGTGGTGGAGCACAGGTTTCTGATTTTGAATGTGTAAAAATTGTTCCTCCGTTACCATGGACTGAAAACATTTTTATTCTTGCTGTGCGTGATGACATTACGACTTTGTTCTTTGGGGAACGCCACAGCGGTTCACTATGTGGAGCGTTGGCCCGATCAATTTATGATTTGATGGCTGAACTTTCTAAACGTGATGAAACTAAATGGTTCCTTTTTGACACTTACTTAAAAGATTACTTTGTAAGAAAAGGTCCTTATCTTTATCCAAAAATGAAAGAAGATAATTACGATGCTTTTGTAAAGCATTGCCTGAACTGCAATATTGCAATCAGTCCGAATTATAATATTCCTTCAATCGTTCCTTATGGATCTGATAAAGGAGTTTTTACTCTGCTTAAAAATAATCCATGGAAGAACGGAGAAAAATGAATCAGGGTCAAATAATTATCTGGTGTGTAAAGTTAGTACTCGGCGGAATTGCAGCATTCCTGGCTATACTGTTGTGGTCAAAAAGCCGTAACGGTGGATGGATGAGTCTTGTTGCCAGCGTTTTGATTTCGTATGCCGGAATAATTCTTAACATGATGACTGAACTTGGTATTATCAGCTTTAATAATATTTCAGTTCTCGGAATACCAGTAATAGATTTGTGTTTTACAGCAATTCCTTCAATATTGTTGATCATTGCATTGATTCTTTTTATCAAAGAAGCTTCATAATTTATTACCGAAGCTTATTTATTTATAGAAATGGAGAGTTTATTATGGGCTTAAAAAAGTTCTTTATTGCATTTTCACTTGCAACAATTGGTGGTGCGTTAACTTTAAGATGGCTTGCCCTTGATTTTCTTTATGCTAACATGCCTGATTTTATTCCGGGGATTGCCGGCACTTTGATTTCATCGGCGGCACTTGCAACTTCCTTTTCATTTGTTCTTTACTATTGGATCAGTAAAATTGAAAAAGTAGGAAAGAAAGTTCAAAAAACTGGCGAAGTAACTGAAAAAGATAAGAAGACTGTACTTGTGTTCTTTAAAACATTGAAATCACTCATCGTTGTTGAAAATGTCTGCGGTTTCTTTATCGGACAGCTTGTATGTATGATTCTTGATTTTAAGAATGGTGTACTTCCGTATGAATTGTCTCGTGCTGTAATCATTATGATTCAGGCATCTTTAGTCGGTGTTATTGCGGGAATGTATGAAGTTTATTACCTTGATAACAAACTGGGACCATATCGTAAGCTTTTGCAGATTCGTTCTGTTCGTGATATGCCAGGAAAGTCCCACACAATTTCAAGCCGTATTCTTGTTACTTGTATTGCAGCTCTTTTCTTTATGGGAATTAACTGTTTCACCTGTGGTTATTCAATTATTCACGGAGATAATATTGCATCGGGCGCAAACCTTATGCAGGAATATTTATTGCGCGGTATAAGATGTCTTATTCTTGTTGCTGCTGAATGTGTTGGATTGATTCTTATTGTTCTTAAAGAAATGAAAAATCGTCTTGCTGCCACTTCTGAACTTGTAACAAATCTTGCAGATACAGGTGATATTACAAAACGCATTGATGTTTCAATGCAGGATGATATTGCTGTTTTAATTTCAAGCCTGAACTTTTTTCTTGATAAACTTGAGGGAATTATTATGAATCTCTCAACTGACAGTTCTGCTGTTTCTGACACGGCTAATATTCTTGAAGAATCCGCTGCAAAATCAGTTGAATCACTTAAAGTTGTAAAAGAAGCAGTTGCCTTTATTGATTCGGAAGATAAAAATAATAATGAATCAATTAAAAAAGCATACACAGATATTCAGAGTGTTAAAGATGATGCAGAAAGAGTAGAAAAACATATTCGCAATCAGGCATCAGCCATGAATGAAACATCAGAAGCTGTTGCAAAAATGAATGAAAGTATTGAAAACGTTGCAAATATTTCGTTGATGGCAAATCAGATTTCTGACAAACTTAAACGTACATCAGAAATGGGAACAGAAGCAATTCAGACTGCTGTTAATGCAATTTCAGAAATTCAGGGAGCATCTGTTCAGATCCAGGGAATCATTAAAATGATTCAGAAAATTGCAAGTCAGACAAACCTTCTTTCTATGAACGCATCAATCGAAGCTGCTCATGCCGGTTCCTTTGGAGCAGGTTTTGCCGTTGTTGCTGATGAAGTTCGTAGTCTTGCCAATACTTCTTCTAAGAACGCTAAAACAATTAAAGACTACATGAATGAAATGAGTCAGAAGATTGATAACGGTGTTTCGGCAATTCAGAAAGCCGGCCTTGCATTTAATCAGATTGACAGCGATGTTGATGAAACAGTAAGAATCGTAGAACAGATTCGTCAGGCAACTGAATTACAGAAAATCGGTGCTGCTGATACATTGCAGTCAACTCAGACAGTTGTTGAAGCAATTAACCAGATTGAAGAAGTAGCAAAACAGCAGAGACAGCATGCCGATGCAGTATATACAGTAATGCTTAACGTAGTAAATTCCTCACAAGAAATCACAAACGCTCTTGAAAAAACTTCGGAATCAATCGAATGTGTTTCTGTAAACTTAACTGATGTAGAAGACTGTTCAAGAATCAACAAAGTCAGCGTCGAAAGTATGAATGATCACATCAATCTTTTCAAATTAAGAAATCAACTTGCCGAAATCTTATAGTTGAAAGTAACTGAATTTTTAGTTATAGTAACAATACGTACCAGAAAGTGAAGGTACGATTAAAACTGGTCAGAACCTACATAGAGATTGCCTTGCAATTTCGTAGAAGTTCGAACCATGCCTTACGTACCGGAAAGTGAAGGTACGATTAAAACTGGTCAGAACCTACATAGAGATTGCCTTACAATCTCGTAGAAGTTCGAACCATGCCTTACGTACCGGCATTTATAGGTACGAACTTCTGATCCATTAGCTCACCTGGATAGAGCGGTTGCCTCCTAAGCAACAGGTAGTGCGTTCGAATCGCATATGGGTCATAAAACAGTGCTCTGCTCCTCCGAATACATTCGGGGGGGGTACTTATGTATAGTATATTACGGAACGTGGTATGCGAAGGAGATAATATGAAAAAATCATATTTGGTTAAGGCATTTGCAGTGATGGCTATCATGACTGCAGGTGCTTTTTTTGCTGGTTGTGCAAATCCGTCTGATGGTAGCGGAAGCAGTGCAGGTGGAACTTCTGGTGGAAGTACCGGTGGAAGCAGTTACTCTGCAAAGTATGCAGTTGGAGACATCATCTTAAATGATGGAAGTAAAGTAAATTATGAAACTGCAAAAACTTTCACAGGTAGCAATTTAGATGAATTAAAATCTAAAGCTATTGCAGTAATTTTTAGAGCAGATACAGCTAGCAAGAAAGCTCTTGGAGTAGGCTTAAAGCACGACAGAAACGGTCTAGCATGGTGTATAATTGATGCAAACGCATTCAATAAAAACATTGAAACAATCCAGTGTCCTGCAAGTGGAGATGCAGGTAACCTTACTTTTACAGTTGACACAGACGGAAGTGATAACCTTGAACAGATAGCATCATTTTTGACAACGGCAGGACTTGCAGACGATACTACAGGAACAGATGCTGATACAAGATACCCGGCATTCTACTTTGCAAAAAACTATAAAACTACAGCAACAAATCTTGGGGCTGCATATGAAAATGGCTGGTATTTACCAACAGTAGCAGAATTGTTTGATATCTGGAAGGTAAAAGCAACAGTAGATGCAGCAAGT
>JAHAZA010000060.1 GCA_018385415.1 Treponema sp.
GAGCTGGCATTTCGGCTCTTGTACGGCGGTAAACAACGTCTACAGTTTCAGCACCGAGACGGAATGCCATACGAGCAGCGTCCATTGCTACGTTACCAGCACCACAAACTACTACATGTTTTGCTTCATAGATTGGAGTTGCAGCGTGTTCTTTATCGTAACCTTTCATGAGGTTTGCACGAGTAAGATATTCGTTTGCAGAGAATACACCGATAAGGTTTTCTCCAGGAATGTTAAGGAATTTTGGCAGCCCTGCGCCTGTTCCTACGAATGCTGCATCAAAGCCTTTTTCTGATAGAATCTGTTCCAAAGTATTTGTACGACCAACAAGGAAGTTCAATTCGAACTTAACTCCGATCTTTTCAAGATTCTTGATTTCTTCCTGAACGATTTTCTTTGGAAGACGGAATTCTGGAATACCGTACATCATTACACCACCGGCTTTGTGGAAAGCTTCGAATACTGTAACTTCGTGACCAGCACGAGCACAGTCAGCAGCTACAGTAAGACCTGCAGGACCTGCACCAATGATTGCAACTTTCTTTCCTGTTTTTGGAGCAACAGTTGGAGGAGTAACTTTATTGTTTTCTCTTTCCCAGTCAGCAACGAATCTTTCGAGACGACCGATTGAAACAGCTTTTTCTGCAGATTTGTAAACTTTACCTACAGTACATTTTCCCTGACACTGTTTTTCCTGTGGACAAACACGACCACAGATTGCAGGAAGAAGTGAAGTTTCTTTAATTGTATCAACGGCTGCTTTAAATTCACCTTTAGCGATTTCGCCGATGAACTTTGGAATGTTGATGTTTACAGGACATCCTTCCATACAGAAAGGTTTAGCACACTGGAGACAGCGGTTAGCTTCTACAATAGCCTGTTCAGCTGAATATCCGAGAGCAACTTCTGCCATTTCGCGGGCACGAGTTTTTGGATCACGAGCTGGCATTTCCATCTGTGGAATAGCACTGCGGTCTTTTGGAGAAAGTTTACCGTTAGTTTTGATAATTTCGTTAATTTTATTTAATTCTTCAGTTACGTTAATTGCCATGATATTCCTCTTATTTTGCAAGCTTGTCAGCTTCTGCCTGCATACGGCACTTGTGATTGTCTTCCTGTTCTCTTTCTTTGAAAGACTTCATACGCATCATCATGTTGTCCCAGTCAACTTCGTGAGCATCAAATTCTGGTCCATCAACACAAACGAACTTTGTTTTTCCACCGACAGTTGCACGACAACCACCACACATACCTGTTCCGTCAATCATGATTGTGTTCAATGAAACTGTTGTCTTTACATTGTAAGGTTTTGTTGTAGCAGCGCAGAACTTCATCATGATTGGAGGTCCAATAGCGATTACTTCTGCAGGTGGACACTGTGATTCACAAGCTTCTTTTACAGGAATTGTTGAAACACCCTGACGTCCAGCTGAACCATCATCTGTCATGATGATAAGTTCATCAGCGGCTTCTCTCATTTCGTCTTCCATGATGATAAGATCTTTAGTGCGGGCAGCGATAACCATGATTACTTTGTTACCGATAGCTTTGTGAGCCTTAACGATTGGGTAACAAGGAGCAACACCAAAACCACCACCAACGATCATTACAGGATTGTCATATTTTTCAATTTTAGAAGGATTTCCCAATGGACCGAGAACTGTAGGCAGAGAATCACCAACATTCATCTGTGAAAGTTTGAAAGTTGAAGCACCAACTGGCTGGAATGCAAGAGCGATCCAACCTTCTTCTGCATTTGCATCTGCAATTGTAAGAGGAATTCTTTCACCGAATTCTGCTTCAACCTGAATAATTACAAACTGACCAGCTTTTCTGTTACGTGCGATTTCTGGGGCTTCAACACGCATGAAAAAAACATTTTCAGAAAGCTGTTTCTTTTCAATAATTTTAAACAATTTATGTCTCCTATTATATGGAATATTTTCGATATCCGACTTTACTATTTTTTTAATAATAATGAAATTCTTTAGCTAGGTCAATTTTGAACATAGCTTTACAGAAAGTTATTTACAAATTTCAAAAATTCTGTGCTAAAATTACAATAATGGTAACAAGAACAAAACCTACAACCTCTTCAAAAGAGGATTACACAAACTCAAAACATGATGCATTAGAGAAAGGGGAATTTCACCTTTCCTACAAAAATGAAATGCACTTTTACGATTTGGTTAAGCAGGGCAATATTGAAGAGCTGGAAGCTCTCAAACCACAATTAATTGTAAAAGGACAAGGTGTTCTGTCTGAAGACAAATTCCGAAACATTCAGTACCACTTTGTTGTTGCAACTGCTCTCATTGTCCGCTTCTGTATTGAAGGTGGGTTACCAAAAGAGTCTGCCTACACTATGAGTGATGTTTTTATCCGCAGAATGGATAAAATGTGGGAACGGGAAGACGTAGAAGCACTTCATCACGAAATGGTTTTGACATTTGCAAAAAGCATGCGTGAATTGAAAAAAAATTCCGGCTCATCACTTTATATCAGAAAATCCATCGATTACATTACAAGCCATTATCAGCAACCGATTAAAGTAAGTGACATTGCAACATTCCTTGGATTAAGTGAAAAATACTTAAGCACACTCTTTAAAAAGGAAACTGGTCAGACATTGGTTTCTTATATTGAACATGTACGAATTGAAGAAGCATGCAGCATGCTTACTTATACAGATTTGTCTTATGCAGAAATTGCAGAAAGTCTTTCGTTTAATTCACACAGTTATTTTACAAAGATCTTTAAAAAAAATATCGGCCTGACACCAATGCAATATCGCATCAAGCATCAGGCCTCAAAATTTACTATTTAATCTCTACCAAAGAAATATCATCGATACATACTGTATGACGTCTGTTGATAGGAGTTGAATTTACTGCACCCATTGAGAATGTAAGAATTACTTTTGAATCTGTTGGATAAATCATTTCAAATTCATGTTCGTAAGTTTTCCATTCATCAGATACAACAAATGTAGGCTGTCCTGAATATGGAGTCCAGTTGTTGTCCTGAAGACCATCTCTCTGCAATGCCAGCATTATGTCGCGTTTAAGATCACATTTTGCCTTGAAAGTAATCTTGTATTTTTTACCTTCCTGAAGTTCAATGTTGCGCTGCATAAGCTGAATCATCCAGTCCTGACCACCAGTTTTATCAATTGTTACAGCAACAAACTTGTCAGCCTGACCTTCATCAACTTCATGTTCTTCAGTTGCATCAGAATGTGCATATACTTCGTAGGAAATCATATTCTTATCAAAGTTTCCATTCTGAAGAAGAATATTTTCTTTAAGAGAAATATTATCTACAGTTACAACACCGCCAGGGATTGCAAGATCCATTTCAAAATCAAATTCTTTATCAGCTTTTGGAGCGATGAAAGTCAATTCATATTTATTCTTTGAACCATTAACTTCAACCTCTCCAGTATATGAACCAAACTTAACAGCAATTTTTCCTTCTACTGTAGAAGATGCTTCAAATCTTACTATGTTCTCACTTAATGGAGTAAGTTTAATTCCCTTTTGAATAATCTTAACATCAGAAGCCTTTGATGCAGTTGCAGGAATTTCGGCTTTAAGTTCACGGATTTTATTTTCGTTTGTTGCGTAAACTTTAGCACCATCGATTGCATCAACTGTCCAGTAACCCATTCTCTTTTCGCCTTCCTGGAATTGACCATTGTAAATCAAGTTTCCATCTGGAAGAGCAGGATGTTTGTTAACAGGTCCTGCATTTTTTACATGTTCCAGTTTAATGTTCTGAATGTGAACAGTAGCAGTTGAATCTGTGTTACCAAGCTGGTATTCAAGACGAGCATTTTCATCTGAAGTTTCGTTACATGTAAATGTGTATGTATAAGTTTTCTTTCTTGTATCAAGAGCTACACGAACATCACCGAATGTACGTTTCCAGCTGTTGTTAGGAAGTGTAATTGCAGTCTTCATTGTGCGAGGTTCATCTGCCCATGCATCAAATGAATATTTGTATGTTTCGCCTTTTACCATTTGAATATATGACTGAACAAGCTGAACAGAATAATCTGCATTACCCTGCTGCTCTGTCTTTACAGTAAGACCGTTGTCAGTAAGATCAGCAGTTGCCTTTCCGTCTGGTTCAAGGTGAAGGCTCCAGCGACCACCAAGATTAGAAGCAATGTTTCCTTCCTTTACCTTCACTTTTGCTACAGCAGTTTCTGGCTTTTTAACATCTGAATTGTAGCCTTCTTTTTTCTGATAAACTTTTACGTAGTCAACTACCATCTGAGCCTGTTCGTTGAACTGTGTGTATTCATCAGGATTTCCTGGCCATACACCACCAACTGCAACGTTAAGGATCATGTAGAATGGCTGATCATAAGGTGCTGGGTATGAAACTTCACCAAAGCCACTTCTCTTTGTAAACCATTCGCTTGTTTTGTAATAACATCTGTCGTCAACATAGAAACGCATTTCATCTGGTTCCCATTCAACTGCAAAAATGTGGAAATCATCAGCAAAGTTTCCGTCAAATACCTGAGCAGATCCCTGTTTCTGAGTATGAGGTTCACCAAAGTGGAGGGAACCGTATACTTTATTAACATTATCACCAAGGACTTCCATAATGTCTATTTCACCACATTTTGGCCACTGTCCGTAGAAGCTTTCATCTGCAGGCATCATCCAGAATGCAGGAAGGAAACCTTTTCCTCTTGGAACTTTTAAGCGGGCTTCGAATCTTCCGTAAGTAAATTCGTGTTTACCCATTGTGTTAATACGGCCTGATGTATATGCATTTCCGTTTTTAACTGGCTGAATAATAAGTTTACCATCTTTAAGGTAAATGTTTTCGTCTGAAACTACATATGCCTGAAGTTCGCTGTTTACCCATCCCGGATGATGAACTTCATACATCCAGCTGTCAGTATCAAGTTTTTTCTGATCAAAGTTTTCTACCCAAACAAGATCATCATCTGTGTAAGATGAAGATGTAGGAGACCCGATTCCAAACTGTTCTTCTTTAACTTTTCCACAGGAAGCAAGCATAACAGCAGCGGCTGTAACTGCCATTGCCCCGGAAAGTTTTTTGATTATGTTTGTGTGTTTCATAGTACCTCGCGTATTATGATTAAATATATAAGAAGTCACAGGGAATTTTGTACGCCCCGTAACGATTCTTGCAAAGCCATATATTTTTAAATGATAAGCCAGACCTTTCGGTCTGGCAAGTGTAAAATGTAATTCCCCAGGAGTGTGAACTGTGTGTTAAGCGATTTGCACAACGGGGGAATGTTTTGAAAAGTAAAGACTATAATTAGTTTGCTGCAGCGAAAGCTGGTTTCCAGTTTTCTGAATCAGCAATTCCGAAGAACTGCCAATCTCCACCTTCTCTCTGCAATGAACAAATGATAGATGATTCTTTTGCAGCATTATTTACAGTTGCACTAATAACTTTAACCTGGATTGCTGCTCCACCTTCTGGAATTGAAACTCCAGGAATTACTGTTCTACAAGATGTTTTACTATATGCAGGAGATGCATGTTGATCAGGAATCATTGTTACTGTTCCAAGATCTTTTGTTTCCCAATTTGCTGAACCAACTTTGATTGCAATCTTTAAATCAGCTACCTGAATTGACAATCCTGAAGCACTCTGTTCTCCATCATTATCAATCTGGAGAAGATATCCAACTTCACCAGCGTCAGCTTTTTCTGTTGCCTGCATTGTATATTTTGCATAAGTTGATGTTGGTTCAATATCAGTTCCACCATTTCCATTGTTTTTATCATCTCCACCATTCACAGTAGATGGAGCTGCACAGCTAGCGAATACCATTGCTGCACATGCAGCTACAATTGTTAAAACTTTTGTTGTAATTTTTTTCATAATTTTTTCCTTCCTCTTTTGTGATAA
>JAHAZA010000054.1 GCA_018385415.1 Treponema sp.
CTTCAAGGTCTGCAATTTTCTCTGTGAGTGTTTCGATATTCTGATTCAGACTTTCGATTGTTTTTTGAAGAAATTCGTTCTGCTGCTGCTGAGTTTTCAACTGCATTTGCAGCAACTCAATCATTTCTGAATCTGTCATTTTTCCCACCGCTTAGAATTCTATCACATTTGTATTTCCTTAAACAGTGGGTAATGTCCATTTTTTGTAAATTTTTTGTGGTGAATAGTTACAGAATCTCATCAAAATCATCCTTTCGATATTTCTCAAGAAACTTTCTCATCTGAATAAAATATGGATTATTATGCTCTATTTCATACTGGTCAAAATAGTTTATCTGATATTCATCTTGGGAATTACAGAAATCTTCATACCATTTTTTTAATATCGAAGAATCAGGAAGATAAAGACTATGCTGGAGTTTTTCCTTTTTCATCAACTTCGCTTAAAACTTCACCAATAATTTCTACTGGTATGGAATAAAATTCGTCGTCATCCGTATAATGATGAAAAATATAACCATGTCGCATCAGATTTTTTGCTATTGCTGAATTAAACATATATAAAAAAACTTCATGCTCATTATCTTTATCTTCGGGAATAGATAATTCTGTATTTACCCTGCCTCCTTCGTTACCAACATCACTAAGTAACATCAGCATAAGGTTGTAAACAATCTTATTTTAAGCTGACTTTTAGTAAGCTGCTCCAGAGAACTTCTCAAAGATCTTGCTGCAGGCTTTTTTACAGATAAATTTGTTTTTCCAATATACGGTATACATAATCCATGAAACATTATTTACCATCCTTTAATTCTAGCGTCACTGCCGCTAGATTGTGTCTTATATCAGGCCAATCACCTTTTGTTGTTACTTTTAAGATTTTTGTGGGATATAATTGTTTATTCAATTTAACCAAATATAAAATATCAAAGCCAGGAATGATTTCGGATATTATCTGACATTCAGAAAACTCTGAAACTGTCTTAACCTGGATTGTTATCTCTTCTCCCATATCTTTTTAATGAATAAGTTCTGTTCTTGTTCTCTCCAGTCCCTGCAATCAAACCTTCAGCTTCCAGCTTCTTAAAGATTTTACGAACCGCAGGAGCTGTAAGACCTGTAATTTTTCTCGCTGTAGAATTATTGATTGAATCATTCTCTTTAAGATAATTCAGAATAATATCGCTACTTTTTTCTTTTGTCGCTACATTATCGCTACTTTTTTGTGATTTTATCGCTACTTTTTCATTGTATTTTATATGGCAATAACGGTTCCTAAGTTCATTAGATTCTCCCAGCAACTAATTACGGAAAAACTTTTCCAGATATTCTGTATTCATGTAGATGCCTTTGTTCATATTCGTATAATTTGCACGAACAAGAGCATTTCTAAAATACCAGCTATTTTTTTCAAAAGGCTCATTGTTTACATCAAAACCAAGCGAGTTCAGATATTTGATTGTGAACACGGCAGTTGTTCTGGTATTACCTTCCCCAAAAGGATGAATCTGCCAGATATTTGCAATGAAGCGAGTGAGCTGTTTTATAGCCTCCTCTTTTGAAATCTTTGAATAATCAAAAGCCTTTTCCTGGCCAAAATCATAATCAAGAGTCTGCCGAATCATATCTGCGTTGGCATACAAAACAGATTCTCCATCAAGAACCCATTCGCGTTTTGAAATATTATAATCTCGAAAATGCCCTGCTTTTACTTTGAAGAAAACACCTGTAAAAAGCCGCTTATGAATCGAAAGCAATAAATCAGGAGTAAAGCTGAAAGTCTTTTCAGCTAAGATTTCACGAATGCGGACTGAAACTTTATCCGCTTCTTCTGTATCATCTTCGTCTTTTGTTCTCCCCTGCCGAGTTTCATAATAAGAATCAATAAGCTGTTTGGCTTCTTCAATAGTGATTTCGCCATCAATGTTCCGCTTCGCAGTTTCGTAAAGATATTTAGATGGAGTAAGCCCGTCTACCTGCTGCAAGCCGATAGCGGTCTGCCAGAGCTTTCCGTTTTCCTGTTGTTCCGGTTCACTCTGGAGAATGTATGAGTCAAAGTCTAGTTTGAAGGGATTTAGTTTATTGTCTTTCACATCTTACTCCTGCTTTTCATCCATAACTTCTATCAAAAAACTGACCTGTCTGAATCCGTCATTGCAGCTTATCATTGCACTTTTTGGATTACGCATCCAGCCGTCGTTAATATTTTCTCCGCCATGAGCAAGTGTCATTACAAAGGGAGAAATACTTTCCCAAGCTGATTCACACATGCCTTCAGGACGCTGCCAGCCATTTGCAATAAAAACCTGTCCTTCCTGAATATCACAGGTGTGCTGAATGGGATTTTCGTATTTCTGCTGCAAATCCTTGTAATCTGCTTTACGAATTGCGGTGATTTTGATTTTGTGCATTGTCTATTACGCTCCCAAGTATCTATCTAATTGTGCTTTTATTTTACCTTCTTCTCCAGAACCTTTTGTACTTAATCTCAAAAGCGGTAATCCAATTTGGTCAAAAATAGCATTCTTATTTAAATCACGTTCAGCTTGTCTAGTTCCCTTTTTATGATAGTTATAGCCGTCAACTTCTATTCCAAAGAGAATCTCTTTTGTTACCCGATTGAAAACTGTAAAGTCTACATGAGCCCAGCTCCGATTTGCAAATGTTGAAAGTTCTTCCGGGAGTTCTCCCATATAATTTTTATTTACCACATCTTTTAAAGGCATTTCAAAGACAAAACTGAACTTGGAATATTTAGGTTCTTCAAAGATGTTTGTGAGTAACATATTCATTGCATTTTCAGAATCATATTTTGAGATTTTGTTGGCAGCCTTAAGATACTTAAACTTAGCTTCAGTTTCTTTTGTATAGAAGAAATCAAAAATCGAATTAACTTTACTTTCTTCAATGGTAAAATTGTTGTACTGGATATATTTTAATAAAGCGACAAGATTTGAGTTTTCCGGCTGTTCATTTCCAGACAGGACCACAGCAAGTTTTTTCTTTGCTCGTGAAATTGCAACATTTAACATA
>JAHAZA010000066.1 GCA_018385415.1 Treponema sp.
TCGGCGATAATTTGAACTACAACTTCAATTATGTCTATGACGAGAACTTTGCGCACCGTCTGATTAATGCCGGAGAACGTTATTATAAATATGACGCAAACGGCAATATCATCTGCGAACAGGACGGTAGTTTTGAAAATAATGGTTCTGAAGATTCTTATCACAAGATTAATAAAGAATCAGAAGACGTTTATTCTACCGATTATGGTTGGGGCTTGTTCAAGGAAGAAAATGGTTCAGGCGGCGGTGTAAAAGGTTCTAGGTATTGCAGAACTTATGTCTGGAACGAGAAAAACCAGCTTATTTCAAGCGTTGATTCAAATTATAACACCGCCTATGTCTACGGACAGGACGGACAGAGAGCAAATAAGTACACACAAAATTCTGAAACTCTGTATTTCAATAAGATGTGGACGCTCCACACCGACAGCGGAAACTCCGTATACGGAGGACAGACCGCAAAGAATATCTATCTTGGTGAGACACGCATTGTCACAAAATTGAACAGCGGCGAGAATCCGACCTATCAGGAAGAGTATTACAAACAGTATTATTATCATTCTGATCACCTTGGAAGTGCCTCATTAATTTCTGATTATAAAGGCGATGAATATCAGAGAATAGAATACACTCCATACGGAGAGACCTGGGTAGAAAAGACAGAGAATCAGGGGCTTGAATATCTGCCATACAAGTTCACGGCTAAAGAACTAGACGAAGAAACCGGACTTTATTATTATGGAGCTAGGTATTTGGATCCAAAGTATTCGATGTGGATAAGTTGCGACCCGGCATTGGGTGAGTACATACCAAAAGCACCAGTTAATGAGGATGTAAAATGATATAACCAGAACCTTCCGGGCATGGGTGGTGTGTTTAATCACATTAATGGCAATTTATATCATTATGCAGGGAACAATCCGGTGAAGTATACGGACCCGGATGGAAGAACTACAAGGGATGATTATGCATATCAATTGAGAACTCAAGGAAAAAAAGCTCAGGCTGAATCTATGGAGAAAAAGGCAGCGAGTGATAATCAGGGATTTAACTATAACTTAATAAAAGAATTTTTCGAAATATTCTCTGTTGGAGTGAAAGTTGGCTTAGGAGTGAATGCAAGTTTTATCAGTGAAATTGGGGTTGATCTATTTTCTCAAAGAGCAACATTTTCAAAAGATGGTTACGAAACGTGGACAACAAGTTCAATTTCAGGATATTTTGTTTCTATTGAAAAGACCTGTGAAGGAGATCAGAGCAGTACTCTATTAGATCCAGGAAAAATTACTACAACAGTTGGACCTGTTGTATCGGCTTCTTTAAGTTGCGATACAGATGGGTCAGATCCAGATTTTGATGTTGTTGCTTCTTTGGGAATTCAAATTGTTATTGGAGCAGATATCTCAATTTCAGGAAAAGAAATCCTTGATTTTATTAAGAAAATTAACTACGAGGTATCTAAATGAGAAATAATAATGAATTGAAAGAGAAAGTTTCGAAATCGGCTTTTTTAATTGGTTTGCTTATTGAAATATCTGTATGCTTAGTAGGCTTTCTGCTCCAAGCATTACTAATTGAAGTAGGATTAAAATACTTTTGTTATATAATATTTGGAATTATGTTTATTTACTTCATAGGCAGAAATTATTTTTTTATTTCTTTTAGTTCAGCAATTCTAGGTATTCGATGGAAGAAAAATAAATTTATTCTATTAAAAAACATTATATACCTTTCTATAATTCTAGCTGTGCTCATGATGAAACCTTTGTTTATAAAAATTATTCTGGGGTTGGTGATTAATGTTGATATATTTTTTATGTTTTTAAAAGGCGAGTGGTTCTTAGATAAGTGTTTCAAAATCGAAACTTATAAAAATAGCAAATAACAGAATATTGAATAAATGAAATATTCTATTCCCACAAATACTAATTGACGGGAATAGAGGCAGTAAGAATAAGAATTTTTGTGGACATCAATCCCAATGTAAATTATATTATTCATGTTGTGTCTCCTTTTTTGCATGAGGTAATGTCATGCTTTGTTTTTTTTATTTTATGCAATTGTAGGACTAAATCCTCGATTTTGCAAAACTGTGAGGCACTACATATTGTTCTGTATCACTATGCAGGGAATAATCCGGTTAAGTATGTGGATCCTGATGGGCGAAGAATTCGAAAAAAGTTATATTTCATCAAAGTTTGGTGAGAATACAAATGACATTGCAAAATTAACTAATCAACTTGGAAAAATCGTAAATCAACTTAAAAAATTGAATCCGAATAGCAATGTCTTTTCCGAGGATGAAGATAAAGGATATTACGGCTTAGCATTTCCTGCAGTTGGGAATTTTTTAATAGCTATAAATTTTAGAATTAATTCAAGATAAAAAAAAGTGATGAATGGTTTTCATTTTCAGGAGTTTTGATACATGAAGTAAGTCATAATTTTTTGTATTAAATACTGAGGATATAGAATATTCATATTATTATTTATTGCAGTTATCGGATGAACAGAAAAGAAAAATTTCCTTCAACAATTCATTTTGATTTAACATCTGATTATTATTATGGTTCATTTTTATATGATTTTGTATCAATAAAAATGAAAGAATATATTGATGAATCAAATATAAACTTAGAGCTGAATTTGATTCAGCATATAGGCAAGACAATGGAGTTGTTGCAATTTTGTTAACAAAGAGAATATTCATACAACAACAGGATTGATTTCTTTTCCCACAATTACCATGTTTTCACACTTCCCCCCATCTCGACAGTGTGGTATAATAAACTATACATCAAATGCGCAGATGGTGGGTCGCGCTGTAGTTTTGCCAGGAGGGCAGTCATGAAAATTTTATTTATCCAGGTCCGCTATCATTTAAAAAAAGGAACTCGCCAGGAATTTTATCGTCGTTTCAGAGACAATAACATCAGAGAATTTTCAAGCTCAGAAGAAGGAAACCTCGAATACGAACTTTACCTTCCATTAGACAGCGATGACGACATTTGTATTCTTGAAAAATGGAAAGACGAAGCAAGCCAGCTTGCTCACCTTGAAACATTGCACTATGCGATTCTTTCAGAGCTTAAACTTAAATATGTTGAAAAAACTGACATCCAGCAGTTCTGGATTCAACCAATCTACTAAGAAATAATAAAGCCCTGCATTGTAAAGTGCAGGGCCATTTTTTACCAGAAGAGATTTCAAGGCAAAGCAGGTTTCGCTTTGCCGTTTTTATTTCTAGTCTTCTTCCTTCAAGTACATCTTTTTTTCTACCTGTACTTTTTCGTCATAGCAGGCAAAAACTTCATCCATTTTTGCCTTATCCATTTTAGGAGTAAACAAGCTCACTAAAGGAACAATGATAAGACCGCCAACCATGGCAATTGCTCCAACATTGATTGGATTCAACGATGGTGGAACTTTTACGCCCACTCTTGGAAGAATAGTAAATGCAACTGTAATTCCAACTCCCCAAATAAAGTTAACCCAAACAGAAGCCTTTGTAATTTTCTTTGAGAACAAACCATACAAGAATGGCGCAAGGAAAGAACCAGCCAAAGCACCCCAAGAGTAACCCATAAGCTGAGCAATAAATGTAGGTGGATTCAAAGCGATGATAACAGAAAGTGCAATGAAGAATACAATGAAAATTCTCATGACAAATACTGTTTTCTTTTCATCAGTCTTTTTCATACATGTAAGTTTCAGCATATCAAGTGTAAGAGTTGAACTTGAAGTTAAAACAAGTGATGACAATGTAGACATAGAAGCTGAAAGTACAAGAACAACTACAACACCGATCAAAACATCAGGCAAAGTTGTAAGCATCTGAGGAACAATGCTGTCATAAAGCATTTTTCCGTTTGCTCCATGAATTGCAGGATTATCAAACAAGCGACCGAAACCTCCAAGGAAGTAACAACCACCAGAAATAATAACAGCAAAAAATGTAGAAACTACAGCTCCTGTTTTAACAGCTTTTTCAGATTTAATTGAATAGAATTTTCCAACCATCTGTGGGAGTCCCCATGTTCCCAAAGATGTAAGAATAATTACACCAAGAAGGCTCAATGGATCTGGACCAAAGAATGAAGCAAACATTCCGTGCATATCCTTTAAAGGTGCTGCAGCAACAGAAGGATCTGGAGAAATGTCAGCAAGTTTTTTGATTGCAGAAAGGAATCCTCCCTGATCGTTAAGAACTGCAGCGATTACTGCAATAATTCCGCCAAGCATGATTATTCCCTGAATAAAGTCATTGATTGCAGTAGCCATGTAACCACCAAGGATTACGTAAACAGCTGTGAGAACTGCCATTCCGATTACACACCATACATATGGAATGTTGAAAGCAAGTCCGAACAATGTTGAAAGACCTTTATACAATGAAGCTGTATATGGAATTAAGAAGATGAATGCAATTGCTGCTGCTGTAATTCTTAAGGCATTGCTGTCATAGCGTTTACCAAAGAAGTCAGGCATTGTTTTTGCATCCAGGTGATGTGTCATTACACGTGTTCTGCGACCCATCAAAACCCAGGCAAGCAAAGAACCGATAAATGCGTTTCCAAGACCAATCCATGTTGATGAAAGTCCAAACTTCCATCCAAACTGACCTGCATAACCAATAAATACTACAGCTGAAAAATAAGAAGTTCCGTAGGCAAAAGCTGTCAGCCATGGACCTACAGCTCTTCCTCCTAAAAGGAATCCATTAACATCAGTTGCATTCTTTCTAGAATAAACACCAACCCCAATCATGACTGCGAAAAACACAATCAACAAAAGAATCTTAATAACCATTTATTACTCCGGTAAAATAATTTACGTATTGTAAGATTATAACCGAGGTTTTTTCAAAAATGAAATTCTTTTTTGAGAATTACATACGGCTTTTTATTTTCTTGATGTCATCATTTATCATCTGATTTGATGGATTATCTTTCAAAGCATTTTCGAGAATTTGAAGCGCTTCTTTATATTCTTTGTTGTTCAAAAGAGGAACAATCTGGTTATGAACAGTTACACCATGATTGTAAAGTGAATTACTCTTTGCCTTTTTGAACTGCTGGTTCTGACTCTGGCGGAGTAATGCTTCATCTGCCAGTTTAGCGGCTTCAAGAAATTTATTTTGATGCATTAAATCCTGTATTTCTTCCAGCATTTCTGACTCAAATATCATATCAATTATTTCTTGAGTTGTCTTTTCTGTAAGATAGTAATTGTAAGATACAAGTAAATTTCTTGCGTTTTTAAAATCATTGATGTTGCAGCTTTCAGCTACGGCATTATAAGCAATATCATTGTAATTACGAACCAGAAGATCTGATTTTCCATAATGATCTATCGCCGCTTTCAGCAGTTTCAAAGCTGCTTCGTACTGACGATTCTGATTTGCATAAGCTGCAAAATTTGCACATATTGCATCATAATCCTTACGGACAGCAGCTTTTTCCTTTGTAACAAATTCATAAACCGATGCCGCCAATGGAATTCCTTTTTCAAATTCATTTTTGTCACTGAGTTCTGCACAGATATTTTTTGCAGGAAGAGTGACAGCCTTGCGGTCAGAAATTTCAACTCGGTTCGAATAGTAAGTTTTCGGAACTATCGTATATTTCTTCGACCCGCTGGAATTCTGAGAAATCATTTTTTTCTCACCCGGATTCACACCTGCAGGATTTGTAGTTTCAACATCAAATTTTTGTCCATCTTTTGTGTAAACAGTAATAAATGCGTGAACAGAAGTTTCCTGAATACGAGCATCAAGACCACAATCTTTTGCCAGTGCCAAAAACAGAAGTGAAGAAGAAACACAGTTATAGTTTCCGGTTTTAAACATTACAGAAAGTTTTGTCTGTCTTCTGGAATAATTTGAAAGCACATTGTCATACATCACTTTCATTATGAGTTCTGCATTTTCAAGTTCATTCTCAGTTCGTCCCTTTCTGACTTTTCCAAAAAGATCGTTATAATACTCCTGGAATACTTCAAAATCTTCTGCTGATAAATCTTCACCTTCAAATAAAATTGAAAACAGCAAAATATCAGCCCCTGAAAGATTTTCTTCTTCAAAAGGTTTACCATCATAAGTAATCCGTAACGAAGCAGTTTCTTGTGGAACTTTTATATCTTTTGCAACAACAGATGATATTGTCAAAAAAATAATTATCGCAAATAAATTCAACCGTTTAAAAAAATTAAAACCCATATTCTTATTTTACATCAGAATATGGGTTTCTGACAAATTTGCCAGTTATCTTATGAGGAACTTAAACAGCCTGAACATTTTCAACTTCATTGAATAATCCATTCTGATAAGCATAGCTGTAAAGTACTTTTGAAATATCACCAAGCGGCTTCTTAACTTTAAGCTGTGAATCAAATCCAAGTTCATACATAAATGCTGTAACTTCTTTTGTTTTTTCTGTATCCCAAAGTTTTGCTCTGTCCATATTTACGAACTCGCACTTTTCTGATTCCGCAATTGCCTTAATATGGCGATTCATTTCTACTTCAACCTTTGATTCTTCTTCGAGAGAAACAAGTGCAATACGACGGTCTTTATTCTGATGCCTGATACTTGAAAGCAATTCAAGATATTTTACATCAAAATCTGCACTGTTATTCTTGAACATCTCAACATCTTCTTTTCCAAGATGAATGATTACAGCTTCAGGATTCATTGGCTCAACTGATTCAAGATATGTCTTTCTTGCATCCTTAAGTGAAAGTCCGTATTTGCTTCTATTGTACATCTTGAAATTAAAATTGAATGACTGAGCTACTTCTGCTACCGGAATTTCTTTGTCCAAAGAACCACCCAACAATACAACTGATTCGCCATCTGATTTTTTAACATCCATCTTCATTGCTTCTGATCTCCTGTCCAATGCACGATTTCTGAAATAAACCACAAGATTTGTAAATACGATTACAAGATTCAAAATGTAAACTGCCAGAACATAGTTGATCTGATGATTCATAAGCTTCGCAGTAATTCCTGCGATATAACCAACAATGATAAGAAGAATAAATGCAAGGCTCATGCCCTTTGCACTTTTCGCTTTAATAGCTTTTCTTACATTCATCGGCCAAGAAAAACCAAAACACACCAGCATAGCTGCTTCAAAAATTGAACTCATAATTTTTACCTCCAGGGTTTACCCTAACTTTTTACATTAAGCATCTTAATCAGAAAAAAAAATGTTTCAATTTTATTAAAGAATGAAAAATTTTTTCTCTCTGCTTTTCAATTTTTTTTACTTTTAAAAGGTTTTAATAAGTTTAATTTCTGATATATTTATAATCGTGAATATATATAGAAAGAAAAAAGGCTCATTAAATTCCATCCGCAAAGAAATACAGATAACTCATCTCATATTAATTGTTGTAATTACAATTTTATTAAGCGTGGGTGGAGCTTATATTAACATCAATGCCAATGCGCAAGCTCAGGATAAGAATCTTAGAAATACAGCCGACTTAATTTCTCGTCTTTACAGTTATACAAAAGATCTTTCTCAGGAACAGTTTACACTCTACTTCAATTCAGTATGCCGGGAACTTCCTGATGTAGACGTAATTTCTATCGTCAATGATGATCTAAAAAGAATCTATCACACCAACAATTCTTTAATCGGCACAATCTACGATGGAAAGGTTCCTGACTTCTCCATCAATTCCAATAACCTTCAGAACTTTGATGAAACTGGACCTTCAGGACCACAGCGCAGAACCTATTGTGCAATTTACGATGAAAACGGTCACTATGCAGGCTTTATCATGACCATCATCCTTAAGACCTCAATTCGTTCCGTAACCACCCGCACAATCATGCTGTTCATCGCAGTCACAATTGCCGCTATCCTGATAGAAATCGCAATATCCGGTACTTTTTCGCGCCGTATCAAACAACGCCTTTTAGGGTATGAACCAGATACATTTACTTCAATGTTCACAATACGCGACAACATTCTTGAATCGATCAATGATGGTATCATCGCCCTTGATGATGAACTTAACATCCAGTTTATGAATAAAGCCGCAATGGAGATGTTAAAATGTTCGGGTAACGAAACTGTTAACGAAATCAACAGTAAATTATTTACCGATGATGTTTTATTACAAGCAGTTAATCATAACGAAAGTTCCTTCAACATCCATAAAAAAACTCCCGACGGAACAGAACTTTTAATTGACTGCATTCCTGCAAAAAAAGAAAACATTATAAACGGCGCTGTAGTAATTCTTCACGATAGAACCGAATATACTAAACTCATGGAAGATCTTTCAGGAACCAAATATCTTGTTGATTCCATGCGGGCAAATAATCACGATTTTACAAACAAGCTTCATGTCATTCTCGGACTTATTCAGATCGGCGAATATGACAAGGCAGTTTCGTATATCGAAAATATTTCAATCATTCAGCGGGAAACTTTAAGCAAGGTAATGCATTCAGTGGACAATCCATCCTTTGCAGCACTGCTCATCGGAAAAATCGCACGAGCTTCAGAATGCAATGTAAAATTTATTCTCAAAGAAGGAATTAACTTTAAAGATTCAGATGTTCACATTCCATCTGAAGCATTGGTTACTATTGCGGGAAATCTTATTGATAACGCAATTGATTCAATGAACATGAATTTTGCACTTGATTCACAAGCTGTCCGGGAACTTGTATTTGGTGTTTTCACAAAACCTGGAGAGCTGCTGATTACAGTTGATGACACAGGATGTGGAATTCCTGATGAGGACAAAGACAAAGTTTTTGACAATGGTTTTTCTACAAAAGGAACCGGTCGAGGCATCGGCCTTTACCATACAAAACAATTGGTTAAAAGCCTGGGAGGGAACATTCTGTTTGAATCTCAGGTTGATGCAGGAACTTCGTTTATCGTAAGTTTCAATCAGAATGATGTACAGGAGAAAATATGACCTATAATGTTTTAATTGTTGAAGATGATCCTATGGTCGCAATGATTAACGAACAATATGTCCGTAAAAATAAAAATTTTAATGTTTCCGGCTCCTGCAGAAATGGCCAGGAAGCAATCGCCTTTCTTGAAGAACACAAGGTGGATCTTGTCATTCTCGACGTCTTCATGCCATTTATGGACGGAGTAGAAACATTAAAAAAAATCAGGGAAGGAAAATTCAACACCGAAGTCATTATGGTTACAGCTGCAAATGATACTGCAACCTTAGAAAACACAATGCACCTTGGCGTCATAGATTACCTGATCAAGCCATTCGCTTACGAACGCTTTCAGGTAGCCCTTGAAAAATTTGCCGCACATGCTTCTGCCTTAAAAGAAGCAAATGTGCTGGACCAAAACAGTGTTGATAATATTATTTCCAACACCAAAAAGTTATCCCCTAAAGACTACCCAAAAGGCATCCAGGAAAAAACTCTCAATCTTATACTGTCCTGCCTTGAGTGCAAGAAAGGCTGGACTACCGGCGACTGTATTGCAGAAACTGTTGGACTTTCAAGCGTAACTATACGACACTACATGAACTATCTCGTACAAGAAGGTCAGGTAACAGAAAGCATCAATTACGAGACCGGTGGCCGTCCAAGTATGTTGTATACTTTGAAGAAAGGCTAAGCACTTAATTTTGACTTACAGCTCTTCACATTTTTTTCACTTAAATTATCTGCAACATCTGCAGCACAGTTGATTTCAACTTCTACATTTCTGCTGATTACAAGCTGTTCAACTGGTACATTGAATAATCTTGATAAAACCAACAGATTGTCGATAGATGGAATGTTTTTGCCCTGTTCCCAGGCATAAACAGCCTGAGGGTATTCAAAGCCGAAAATGTTCTGAATATCCCTTACGCTAAATCCACACTTCTTTCTTAAAAACTTGATTTGATTTCCAGTCTCAACGATATCTATAACTGGTTTGAAAAAATTGATTCTCTCCATGATTTATTACTCCATATACTTTCTACAAAAATTCCGGCATGCGCCTGTTTAATAGACGCTGTTGTGCCATTACCAACAAATGCATTAATTACTGTGTGATTACGCTTTTCATTATGAAGGACACGTGTGCTACGGACAGCATGTTTTAGAAGCATCACTTTAACAGCAGTTACATCTGAGTGAATATTTGTATGTTTATCCATGTGAAGCGTCCTCCTTGAACGTAAAAATAATTAATGCCAACGGCATTTGAATCTTTGTATCAAGTCAGGTAATAAACCAGAAGATACGATGTCTGGTTAGACCGACTTAATTTTTGATTTGTAGAACCATTATACAACTTTTAGTAAACCTTGTCATTAAAGTGTTAGTTTAAATTTTTTTAATCTTTCCATAGCATCTTCAAGAATGATTCTCGGACAGGCAAGATTGATTCTGACAAAATTTTCACCAGTCTTGCCATATTCATTACCACCAATAATGAAAAGACCTGTTTTTTCTTTTAACCTTTGTGCAAACACATTTCCATCAATTCCGTCTGGAAGTTTTACCCATAGAAGATAAGTTGCTTCAGCATTGATTACAGAAAGACCTTTGCAATTCTGTGCAATATAATCTGCAGCAAATTTTCTGTTTTCGTAAATATATTCGTTAAGCTGATTAAGCCAGTCTTCACCACCATTAAAAGCTGCAACCGTTGCATCAATTGCAAAAACATTTGGTTCAGCAACTTCATCTGTATTCAAACCGCGCCATACTTTGTGCCTTAAAAATTCATCAGGAACAACAACAGCCGCTGTGTTGATTCCTGCAATATTAAAACATTTAGTCGGAGAAATACAACTTACCGAAATTGAAGCGCACACATCCGATGCTGCTGCAAAAGGAATGTACGATTTACCTGGCACTGTAACATCACAGTGAATTTCATCGCTGATTACTTTTACTCCGTGCTTCTTACAAAGCTCACCGATACGGGCAAGTTCCTCTTTCTTCCAGATTGTCCCCGTCGGATTCTGCGGATTACAGAGAATCATCAGCGAACACTGTGGGTCAGAAAGATCTTTTTCAAGACGATTAAAATCGATTGTATAATTTGTGCCGTCAAAAGCCAGCGGACTTTCCAAAGGAACACGACCATTATTAACAATGGAGTTAAAGAAAATATTATAGCACGGTGTCTGAACAAGAACCTTTTCTGCCGCAGTTGTAAGCTTACGAACACATGAAGAAATCGCAGGAATAATTCCTGTCGTAAAAATCAGCCATTCTCTTTTGATTTCAAAATTGTGACGACGCTTCCACCAGCTTATATAACTCTGTTCCCACTCTTCGCCATAAATCGAATAACCAAAAATACCAAACTGTGCTTTTTTTACAATTGCTTCTTTTACACAAGGTGCTGTTTCAAAATCCATATCAGCAACCCATAATGGCAAAACGTCTTTTTCAGAATCCCATTTGTAGGAATTCGTATTTCTTCGATCAATTACTCTGTCAAAATCGTATTTCATTTTTTTCTCTTCAATAGGAATTTCCATCCCCTGCATTTAAAAGCAGTTTTCATTTGGATTTGGATCTTCACTGAAAGTCTTTTCTATTTCTTTACAATCAATTATAGTAGCATTAACATCACAACGCTTTGGATTTAAAATCAAAGTTCCGATTCTTTCACATTTAATTTTTCCGCCACATGGATTTTTTACACTTTCAATTTTTCCGTTTACCTGTGCATCAATACCTGTTGAATATTCAAAAGCTAAAGGTGTATTAATCAACGTACAATTTTCTAAAGTCAAACCATCAATATAGCAAAGTCCCTGATCACTTTCAATTTTACAATTTACAAACTTTACATTCTTAGAATGCCATCCAAGATATTCACCGATGATTTTAGAATCATAAACTACTACATTTTCGCAATTCCAGAATGCATCCTTTGAAATTATTTTAGAATTGTGAATTTCAATATTCCTTCCACCATCTAAAAGATAGTTACCGTCAATTTCAAAATTGTCCGCATAAAATTCTGAAGAGTTCATGGCAAAGTAATCACCCTTTGCATACACATTATCAAGCTTGATATTACGGCACATCCACATTGTTTCTGCAGCATTTTCAAAGCGAACATTCTTAAGAAAAATTCCATCACTTCTTCTGAACTCTTTAGGCGCTTTTATAACAGTATTTTCAATCGAAAAGTTTTTTGTATACCACAAGCCTGATTTTCCCAGTTCATTAAATGTTGAATCTTTAACATTAATGTTTTCAGAAATCCAGAACGGATATTTATAAGAGAAAGTACAGTTTTCTGCCTTAACATTTTTCGAATGTTTTAAAGGCGATTCTCCATCATAAAATTCACAAGAGTTGTAATTTGAATCTGTGGAATAATATTGAGCTCTCTCTCCAATAAAGATCTGCTTTTCGTAATTCATTTTTTTCACCGAGTTCATTGTATAATAAAAAAGCCGGATATGCTATTCAACACATCCGGCCTTATCAACGACAACTACAATTTAAGATAACTTAAATCTGTTAAGTTCGTTATTTACAGACTGAATTGCTGTCTGGTTATCAATAGCACTGTTCTTTGTAGTTTCTACTGATTTTGAGAAGTCAGTAACAACCTCGTTAGATTCTTTAAGCGCAGCATTTACCTGCTCTGAAAGGTTAACAACTTCACCAATATTATTTTCAACATCCACACAGTAATCAGCCATGTTCTTCATCAAAGTATTGATTTCATTAATCTGGCCAGAGATTTCATTTGTAGCAATCAATGTTTCAGAAGCACCCTGAGACTGTTCCTGAGTAGCACGTGCAATTGTTTCAACAAGCTTCAACTGTTCACTAATACTGTTACTGATCTGTTTGAATGCAGCAGATGTAGAATTAATCTTAACAGAACTTGAGTTAATGGAAGCAACAAGTTCGTTAATCATATTCTTAATATCTTTTGTACTTTTTGTTGTAGATTCAGCAAGCTTACGAATTTCGTTTGCAACAACCGCAAATCCCTTACCTGTATCACCAGCATGAGCAGCTTCGATTGCTGCGTTCATAGCAAGAAGGTTTGTCTGACTTGCAACACTCTGAATTACCTTTGTTACTTCAATCATCTGTTTAGACTTATCAGTGATTTCAGTAATAATATTCATAGTTCCGGCAACTTCTGTATTTCCTGATTCAGAAAGCTTTTCAAGATTTTCTGAAAGTGCCTGAGATTTCTTAACCATTTCAGAAATTGAATTAATGTTTGCTACCATTTCTGTAATAGCAGAAGCATTTTGTTCAGTTGCAGAAGTCTGAGAAATAATAAGTTCAGAAATACGTCTTGCATCTCCGTTAAGTTTTCCGATGCTTTCTTTTGTTCCATCAAGCAGCTTATCACGAATATTATTTTTATCATTAATACTGTTGAATGTTGCAGCAATCTGATTTACACCTGCTGCACTGTTTTCTGAAGTATCAAGGAGTGCAGCCGCATTATGTTCAACCTGCATTGACTGTTCACGGATTTCTTCGATTGTTCCGTTAAGAGTATTGATAAGGCGGTTAACTTCTTCATTTGTTTCACCAAAATCATCAAATGCAGCGATATCGATATTACTTGAAAGATCACCATTTTCGCGCATTGCGCGAATAACCTTAGTTGTTACCTCGAAACGCTTTCTTACAGTCATAAGGAATACTTCATACAATGGGAATGGGAACAAAGCAACATAGAGGGTAATCCAAAGTACATTAGTGATATAAGACTGAATACCCTGACTTCCGTAACGAGCAACGCTATAACCAACACAGATCATATGGACTAAAGCAAAAAGAATATAAGCCATTCCAACAAAACCAATTGTAACAGTAATATTCTTTGGTTTTAATCCACCCAACTGAGAAATATGAAGCTTTACAATTTCTTTCTGGGCAAAAGTATCATAAAAGTTAACACAATACTGGCGGGCTACAAAAGCATAAACACCGCAAAGAGCAAACACAACACCAACAGTTGTAATTTTTTCAGGCATTGTAGCTCCGAGACTAAAGACGCCCTTTGCAGCCTTAAGGAATAACAAAGTTGCGTTACCAACAACATACCCTATAATCAGTACAATCGCACTGATTTTTGCCATTTTCTTGAATACATAAATAAATGAAAGCTTTTCTTCATCAGATAATTCTGTAGTATTTGCTTTTTTCATTGCCTTGATTACAGGCTGCATTACAAAACGCATAATGATTGCAATAGTTATCCAAAGGATAGCAACAATTACAAAGGTCAATGGCAAACCTTCAATCCATGCAGAAACAGGCATACCATGAATAAATTTATACTGCATGAATGACAGCATTGGTACACCGACAATTGTAGTTCCACCAAAAATAGCTAAATAAATCCAATAAAGTTCCATATTAAAAACATCCTGTACAAAGGGAAAATCCAACTAAGGACAATCTTTTTATTTTATTATTTTAACATTGTTTAAAAAATTTTCAAAGAAAATTCAACATTCTTAAAAATTTTTTCCAAAATTCCCCGACACACAAATAAATGAGCTCACATAAAAAAAAGCGAAACTCTCTGTTAACCAGATTGCTTCGCTTTCCTGTGGAATCACCCTAACTATTATTTAGAGTAGAATTCAACTACGAGCTGTTCTTTAACCTGAACTGGGATTTCTGAACGTACAGGACGAGCTGAAAGTGTACCAGCAAAGTTAGCTTCATCACGAGTGATGTAAGCGATAGGAGCTTTGTTGTCGCTCAAGAAGCATTTCTTGAACTGTTCGCTTTTGCGAGCTTTTTCACAAAGCTGGATTGTTGAACCTACTTTTACCTTGAATGAAGGAATATTTACACATTTTCCGTCAACAAGGATGTGGCAGTGGCTTACCATCTGGCGAGCCATACGAATTGTATTAGCAAATCCAATTCTGTAAACAAGATTGTCTAAGCGGCATTCGAGACCGATGAGCAATTCTTCACCAGTATTTCCGCTTGCTTTTGCTGCAGCTTTGTAAGCTCGTACAAGCTGTTTTTCGAGAATATTGTAGTAAGCTTTGATCTTCTGTTTTTCGATCAACTGCAAACCATATTCTGAAGTTTTGTGTTTTTTACTGAAAGCAGGACTGTTAGCTCTGTCCATTGCTTTAGGGTGACCACATACGTTTACACCAAGTCTTCTACATTCTTTGAATCTAGGACCTCTTCTTGTTGCCATTATAGGACTCCTTATAAATATTTCTAGCTAGTGCTAGGTTCTAGTAGAATATCAGAATTTTAGGGAGGAATTCAAGGGAATTTTGAGGGGAATTTTGAATTTGTATTTTAACTAAGAAATTACGGATTTTTTGATAATTCATACTATAATATGTGATATATGATTCGTGCAAGAGAGGCTGGTGTTACTTTTTGCATTACCAAACAACTCCGAAGTTCCCTTTTTTATTATCTGTCATGTATTTCGAAAGTCATCCACCAATTTCTTAAAAGTTCCTGCGTCAAACCATTGTTGTTTTAATTCTTCAACATTATATCCAGATAAAACTGAAATAAATGGAACTTCATCTTCTTTATAAGGTGTAAATCTGTCTTGTTCTCTCCAGTCCCTACAATCAAACCTTCAGCTTCCAGCTTATTATTTCTTGCTCAAGCTTTTGATTATGTTTTAACATATATTCCATAATTTCTTTATGGTGTCCTTTATCTATCAAGGCTTTTGCTTTTAAAATATCATTTTCTTCTAGTGTCTTTGTATAATCGGAATATTTTTCCAGTTCCGAAAATCCCATTTTATAAGGCTTGAAAGGGATATTCGTTTTTGAGCGAAGATTTCCCAAAATATAAAAACCATCCGGGTCTATGTCTCCAAAATGAAAATATTCTTTTTCCGCGTTTTG
>JAHAZA010000055.1 GCA_018385415.1 Treponema sp.
GACGAACTTCTAAAACGGGAACGCAGCAAGAGCGCAGAATGGGATGGAAGAGTTGAAGGAAAGCTTCCGGATTACGATAAGCTATAAATTTTCAGTTGATTTTGTAATACATCACGAATATACAATAGGGAACTTCGCGTGTTTACCTGCGATTATAATTCACCCGCCGTTATATTTGCCTTACAACCCCAGGAGAGTTTGCCACGCAAACTCGAAGCGGCGGGAACTTCGCCTGTTTACCTGCGATTATAATTCACCCGCCGCAAGTTCCCAAGCCGCATTAAGTTCATCAAGTTTTGCTTCAAGACTGGTAATCTCTGCCTGCACTGCTTTGGCTTTTTCGCCGTTGGAATAAACTGCAGGGTCAGACATTTTATTCTGAAGGTCTGAAAGATCTCCTTCAACTTTTGCAATTTCATCTTCAAGTCTAGCCACTTCTTTTTCTTTTTTTCGGCGTTCAGCTTCAAGCTTTTTCTGCTCTTCCCAGTTAAGGGCGCCGGCAGATTTTTCACTCTGGTTTGATGAATTTTGGGCACTTGATGGAGATGCTTGTCCTGCATTGATTTTTGCAGCGGCTTTATTTACAGCATTTGGATTTGAATGAACAGTTCCTGCATCATAGTTTCCTACGATGCCTGCTTCTTCGTCTGCAAGGCGCTGCATGTAATATTCGTAATCACCTTTAAAGTTTCTGAATTTCCCTGGAGTTAATTCAAGAACACGTGTTGCAAGATCCTGAATAAAGCCACGGTCATGGCTTACAAAAATTACAGTTCCACCGAAATCCTTTAATGCACTTAAAAGAACATCCTTAGAATGCATATCAAGGTGGTTTGTAGGTTCATCAAGAATCAGAAGATTAACAGGACGAAGCAGAAGCTGTAAAAGTGCAACACGAGTTTTTTCACCACCTGAAAGAACATTGAGAGATTTATTAACATCGTCTCCTCTAAAAAGGAATGCTCCAAGCATATCACGAACTTTAGGAATAAGTTCAAGTGGAGCAATACTTTCAATATGTTCAAGAACACTTGCTGTACCCGAAATTGTTTCAGCATTATCCTGAGAAAAGTAACCAATAGAAACGCCAGCACCTGTCTCAATATTACCGGTAAAGTCTTTATCTACACCAGCAACAATTCGAAGCAATGTTGATTTACCTGCACCATTGTGACCTGCAACTACAAGCCGCTCACCTTTTTCGAGTAAAAGCTCAAGGTTATCAAGAACATTAAATGAACCGTCATAAGATTTTGTAATTTCACTCATGCGCAGAACAATATTTCCGCTGTGAGGAGCTGGCGGGAATGAAAAATGAATTTTCTTTAAGCTTTCAGGAATTTCAATTTTGTTCGCTAAAAGTTTATCCAGCATTTTCTGGCGTTCCTGGGCCTGAGCGGCTTTTGTAGCTTTGTAACCGAAGCGGTTGATAAAATCCTCAAGGTGATGAATTTCTGCCTGCTGCTTTTCGTATTCAGCCATCAATGTCTGAAGTTCTACTTCGCGAACTTTTTCGTAATGAGAAAAGTTTCCGGGATATGATTTTAAATCCCCGCCAAAAAGTTCATAGACCTCATTGATTGTAACATCAAGAAAATAGCGGTCATGACTTACAAGCAAAAATCCGCCTTTAAAATTTTTAAGGAAAACTTCAAGCCAGTTACGGGCTTCGATGTCGAGATAGTTTGTAGGTTCGTCAAGAAGAAGAATGTCAGGATTCTGCATAAGAGCCTTGGCAAGAGCAATACGCATCTGCCATCCACCTGAGAACTGTTCTGTATTTTTTGTAAAATCTTCACGGGTAAATCCAAGACCTAAAAGAACGCTTTCTGCCTGAGCCTGTCTTCTATACCAGAGAGAATCTTCAAGCTTTGCAAGAAGCTCTGCATGACGAGCAACAAGATAATCTGTGTTGTCAGGATTTGACTTTAACTGTTCACCAATCTGTTCAGCTTCTCTTTGAATTTCATAACCAAATTCGAATGCCTTGTCGGCTTCTTCAAGGAGAGTTGAGCCGTGATGAGTAAGGCCTGACTGAGGAAGATATGCAATGCGGGTATCTTTCTGACAGATTCTTTCTCCGGAATCAGGTTCTGTAAGTCCTGCCATGATTTTGATTAATGTAGACTTTCCTGCTCCATTAGCACCTGTAAGAGCAACCTTAGAACCTGTTGCAAGATTTACTGAAACGTTTTTTAAAATATCTCTATCGCCAAAAGCAAGAGATACTTTTGAGAATTGAACAAAAGCCATAATAAATTCACTTTAAAAAAAAAATAGCTGCCTCAATACTGAGGCAGTTATGAAAATTAATTATTTATCAAAGAACATTACAGTTGGGTTACCTGCACGGCTAATTACAACATTATCTTTGATAGAATAGAAATCAATATTTTCGAGATTCAAGCCTTCGTTTGAAAGCTTGTAAAGGAAGTTAATTTCATCAGAGCATCCATCAAACTTGAATGTTAAAACTCCGTCATAACGACCTGCAAAATCTTTTGAAAGAAGATACTTAACATTTACAGTTCCACGGCCCTTTGCACTTGAAGGAATTACATCAGGAACAAGAAGAGTAAATCCGTTCCATGAGAAGGTTTTACCGCTGTTAATTACAAGCTGACCATAGTTCTGGCTGTTGAAAGATGTAACTTTGTAAAGCTCATTGAGCATTTCATTTCTGCGTTTTTTTTCGTCTTCAATAATCTTTGTAAGATCAACATCTTCTGCGAGAGTAACAAATGTGTAAGCTTCCTGACTGCCATCGCGGGCTGTGTAGTTAACAACAATTGTATCTTTGTTTCTAACCATCAGCTGGAATGGAGTTCCTGTAAACTGATAAGTATTATCACGGATTTTTTCAGCACCGGCATATTTTGCGCTGTGATACTTTTCAGGAATGTTTACCTGAATCTTTCCTGAAGTAATACCAGTATCAAATCCATAGTTCAACTTAATTGTTTCAAGATCAATCTGATTGTCAGCAAGCAGGCGTGTATAAGCTTCAGGATACCATTTTGCATTCAAAACCTGCTGAAGAATTGTATCTTCATTTGCAACAATAATTTCATCTTCTGCACTATCACCAACTACAGCACCTGTTTCATCAATTTCAAAAAGTGTAAGGTTGTAAGAGAAACACCAGCCTTTACTACCACCATCAGTCATTACATAAAGCCAGTCACCAGGAAGCTTTTCGTTCTTGCCGACCATTACATCCTGACCTTCACCTTTAAAAAGAATTTTAACAACTTCATCTTTATGGAGACGATAAACCTGCTTAGAAGTGTTAACAGGTTCCTCACGAACAGGAAGGCCGTCTACTTTCATTTTTCCATACTGGTGAGCATATTCGCTGTAATGATTAAATGCCTTCATTGCCTTCTTTTTTGAAGAAGGTGTTGTAACCTGCCATAAAGGAACTTCGAAGCGTTCCTTCTGACCTGGAATACCAACAATATAAACCTGGCTGATATTTGATTTAAAATATACTTTTACGATTGTTCCATCCTGAATATTGTACTCTGGAATATTCCACAAAACAGCAGAATAACCTAAGGGATGAGCACATGAAGTTAATGCCATAACAAAGGCTAGCGATACGATCAAAAGAAATGATTTAATACTTTTCATAGCTTTTAATGTATCAAATTTATTTTATATAGTAAATAATTGAAAAAATTTTGAATTATAAAAGGAATATACACAAAACACACAAGTATTTAACATTCCCCTTAAAATTTACTATAATAAACCATTATGAGTAACACAAACAAAGTACCAGAAAGAAAAGACGTTCCAGCATCAGACAAATGGGATTTAACTTCACTTTTTAAAACAGACGAGGAATGGGAAAAAGCTCTTGCCTCAATTGAACCGATGGCAGCTGAGCTTATTCAGTATAAAAATAAACTTGGGGAATCTAAAGAAACCCTGCTTGAAGCACTTACAAAATATGCAAAGCTGTGGCAGACAGCAGAAATCGTAGAAAACTACGCAAGCCTCCAACACAATGCTGACGAAGGAGACCAGGAAGCTGTAAACAAAGAAGGCCGCGCTCAGATGGCAGTAGTAAAAGCCTCTTCTGAATTAAGTTTCTTCGATTCAGAAATCACAGCAATGGATGATGGAAAATTAAATGCCTGGATTGAAGATCCAGAATTCAAAGATTACAAAATCTACATCCAGAAGCTTCTCCACTTAAAGCCATACATTCTTTCAGAAAAAGAAGAGCGCATTTTAGCCCTTCAAGCTGAAAGCTCTGAGACTGCTTACAAAACATTCAGCATTCTTGAAAACCTTGAACTTGATTTTGGAACAATTGATGTAAACGGAAAAGCAGTTCCTCTTACACAAAGTTCATGGAGCCAGTTCCTTAAAAATCCTGACCGCAATGTAAGAAAAGCCGCTTACGAAAGATTTTACGGAGTTTTTGAAAAACACGAAAACACTTTGGCAAGCCTTTATGCAGGCAGCGTAAACCAGGACATTTTTGAAACCCGTGCACGAGGATACAATTCTTCACTTGAACACGCACTTTATTCAAACAAAGTTCCTGTAGAAGTTTACAGAAATCTTATTGATACAGTTCACAAAAACTTTGACACACTTCACCGCTACTACAGAATCTTTAAAAAAGCATTGGGAACAGAAGATCTCCGTCACTACGATGTTTACATGCCATTTACAAAAGACATCGAAACACACACATCATACGACGAAGCAGTAGAAATCTGCCGCAAAGCTTTAGCTCCACTTGGAAAGGAATACACAGACACATTGTGCGACGGCCTTTTAAACGGATGGGTTGACCGCTACGAAAACAAAGGAAAAAGAAGCGGAGCCTTCTCAAGCGGATGCTTTACAGGTTACCCATACATTCTTTTAAACTACAAAGAAGACGTTATCCGTGATGTATTTACAATGGCCCACGAAGGCGGACACTCAATGCACTCATGGTACTCAAGTCGTAACAATCCGTTCATGTGCTACAACTACACAATCTTCGAAGCAGAAGTTGCATCAACCTTCAACGAAGAACTTGTTTACCAGTATCTTTTAAAGAACGCAAAAACTGATGAAGAAAAGAAATATTATCTTTCAATGAGAGCAGGAGACATTCTTGCTACTCTTCATCGTCAGACAATGTTTGCAGAATTTGAACTTAAAGCACACGAATTGGTTGAAAGCGGAACTCCATTAAGCGCAGAAGTATTACGGGGAATTTATCGAGAGCTTCTTGAACAGTACTTTGGAGATGCAATGACATTCGAAAGCAACTCTGATATGGAAGGCTTAAGAATTCCACACTTCTACTCAGCTTTCTATGTTTACAAATACGCTACAGGAATTTCGGCTGCAATGGCACTGGCTGACCGGGTAACAAATGGTGGCGAAGCTGAACGAGAAGATTACTTTAAGTTCCTTAAATCTGGCGGTTCACGTTATCCAATTGAAGCATTGAAGATTGCAGGCGTTGATATGTCAAAGGCTGACCCGATCCAGAAGGCTTTGGACAGATTCAAGGATATCGTTGATGAGCTTGAAAAACTTGTATGACAATCACAATTTTTTTATATTCAACTAATGTATGGAAGGAATTTTTTAGTAAAGAATTTCTAAATTCCTGCCGACATTAGTAGATGAGAATACTTTTAAATCAAAAAGTTAACTTCGTTGAAGTGAAAGTCCAGCGGAGGGAGAGGAAATTTTAGAAACAATGAACAAATCTGACTTTTTTACATTACTAAAAAAAGTTCCAAAAGCTGAACTCCACATTCACATTGAGGCTGTAATTACACTTGCTTCTGTGAAAAAACTGTATAAAAAACGTTTTGGCAAAACCATGACAAAACAGGAAGCTAGTGAGCTTTTCTCTTATGAAGATTTGTCTGGATTTATTGCTGCTTTTCTTAAAGTACAGGATTTGTTCACAGAAGTTAAGGATTTTGATTTAGTATTCGAGGATTTTGCAAAATACCTTGAAGATAATAATGTTAAGTATTGTGAAGCATTCTTTGCTCCAAGCGCATTCATCAAAAAAGGGTTTGATTATAAAGAAATGGTAGAAAACTTCTCTGCCAATATCAAGAAAATTAAAAAAGAAAAAGATATTACAATCAAGCTTCTTGCTGACGTTTCAAGAACCTTTGGACTTGAAAATGCACAAGCTAACTATGACCTTGTAAAAAAAGTTCCTTGCGACGAAATCATTGGAATTGGACTTGGTGGAAATGAAGTAAAAGGTCCATGTAATCTCTTTGGTCCAGTATTTGTTCAGGCCCACAATGACGGCTTACATGCAGTAGCACATGCTGGTGAAGATGTAGGACCTGAAAGCGTATGGGATGCAATTAAAGTATTAAACTCAGAAAGAATCGGTCACGGTATTACAACAATTCAGGATCCTGAACTGGTTAAATACGTTGCTGAAAATAAAATTCCTCTTGAAGTATGCCCTACTTCAAATGTATTTACAAAACACTATGTTAAGTCGATGGAAGAACATCCTGTAAGAAAGCTTTACGATGCAGGCATTCTTGTAACAATCGGCTCAGACGATCCAGTGTTCTTTAAGACAACAGTAAATGAAGAATATTACAACCTTTACAGCAAATTGAATTTTACAATTTCAGAAATTGAAGATTTAATCTGCAACAGCTTCAAAGCCAGCTTCCTTCCAGCCAAAAAGAAAGAAGCTTTTGTTAAAGATGTAAAGAAAGCTTTTACAGAATATAAGGCAGCTCAGCCTGAGTTGTTTTAATTAATTTCTACACCATACTGATAGATCGAATCACTTGATAAATCAATCCTATCATTCCAGTAAATACAGGTTCTACTTTTATCAAGTGAATAGTCTTTCCATAAACCTGTTAATGTTTCTAATGGCTTAAAATCTGGAATCTGCTTTATATCTTCGTAAACATCGTAAAGAACATGTTTACCATCATCGAAAATAACATCTAACTTAAAATCATTTCTATCTTTAACAGATTTAATTTTTGGAAACAATGTTTACTCCAATGGATTTAATTTATATATATTTTGAGTATCCCACATAATCTGAAGTTTTTCAACATTGGCGTGAATATGGGATGGCTCATGTTCTTTTGGTTTAAAGAACATCTTAATAATAATTCCATAAAATCTTGAAATCTCTGGCATATGAATATCTCCTTATAGATATACATATGTTTTTTTTGATGAAATTTATCTTATTTTGTGAAGTTTTTTATATTTATACCTAAGTTGAAACAAAAATCAATTATTTATAGAAATAAGTTCATTATATACTCTGGCTGTAAACTCTACTGCATCCTTTACATCATATTTCTTTGACTCGTTGTAAGAATTATCAGCAAGCTGTTTGGCAAGAGTTTTGTCTGAATAAACTTTTAAGATTTCATCAACCATTTCAGATGGATCATCGAGATTAAAAATCAGACCATTAAAATTATTCTGAATCAAAGAATTGTGCCCTCTGTTTGTAGAACAGATACATACTTTTCCACAGGCCATAGCTTCGATAATATTTACAGGAAGCCCTTCTCTGATACTTGCACTAAAGCAGATATTACTGATTTTAGTAAACAGCTCAACATCTTTTCGATATCCAAGGAATTGGCAAACATCCTGCAAACCCATTTCATTAACAAGATTATGTGCATCAGGCAAAGTTTCTTTTCCAAGGAATAAAATTTTAAGATGAGGAATTTTCTCCATTAAAACAGGAACCTGTCTGATAAGGAATGACTGATTTTTATTTTTATTTGTTTCAGCCACAACTGTAATGATGAAATCATCATCAGAATATCCAAGCTCTTTACGAATTGAACTATTATCCTTTTTTGTTACCTTTGAAAATCTTGAAAGATTTACACCTACTCCATTCATAAAAAGAACTTTACATCTTTTAGAAAACTTTTCAATCGAACGTTCGTAATCTTCTTTATTAATTGTAATAAGAACATCAGTTAACTTTAAAAGATATTTTTCTACTGGATAATACAAAAGCCAGTTAAGAAGCGGTGCCCCTTTGTAAAAATGAAAACCGTGTGCAGTATAAATAATTTTAACTTTCTTCTGTCTGTATAATTTCTTTGCTGCAAGTCGAGCAATAACCCCACCCATAGGAGTATGACAGTGAATGATATCATACTGCTCTTTTTCAAGAATTATTTTCAACTGCTTGATGCACGAAAAAATACCGCGAGAAAAAGGACTTCGAGGAATAGGAACAACATAATGCTTATTACAGTCTATAATATTCTCATCACCAGGAGCACAATAATCCACCTGCCATCCATTGTCTGTACACCAGTGCATAAATGGTCGGTTGAATTTTGAAAAG
This sequence comes from Treponema sp., assembly GCA_018385415.1. Lineage (GTDB taxonomy): Bacteria > Spirochaetota > Spirochaetia > Treponematales > Treponemataceae > Treponema_D. The sequence goes on from JAHAZA010000055.1 coordinate 8,351, forward strand.
TTGGCAGTATTTGATACGTATAAGATTTTTGGCATTGATGAATCCTAAGCTGGGTTATATGGAGTATATTCTTTACCTTCAAGAATATCTGCAATTCTTTTGCATGCAACACCATCACCATATGGATTACAAGCATGACTCATCTTGTTATATTCTTCCTGGTTATCAAGAAGTTTTGTAAACCATTCATAAATAACTTCTTCATTTGTTCCAACAAGTCTTAAAGTTCCTGCAGCGACACCTTCAGGACGTTCTGTAGTATCGCGCATAACA
>JAHAZA010000068.1 GCA_018385415.1 Treponema sp.
CATATAAGGCTTACAAATGAAACTTACAATCTGCACTTCCTTCTACAATGTAGAAAAATATATGGAATCATTCATTTCTCAACTCAAAAATCAAACTTGCTCAGATTTTGTTTGCATTCTCGTTGATGACGGTTCTACTGACAAAAGTTATGAAAATTGTGTTATGGCAATTGGTCGTGATAAAAGATTTTCAGTTATTCGGCACGAAAAAAACAAAGGACTTGGTGCAGGTAGAATTACAGGCCTTGAACAGGTTCAGACTGAATATCTGACTTTTATGGATCCTGATGATGAAATTGAAAAAACTACAGTCGAAACTTTGCTAAATGACATTCATAATACAAATTCAGATTTCATTACCTATGATTATTTCACAAAAAATGAAAAAAACGAAGTTGAACTGATTTCAGACAATACAAAAACTGTAAAAGAATTGTTTGAATCAAAAAGCAAATTGATTTCACATGTGTGGCACAAGGTTTATAAGAAATCTCTGCTTGAAAAAATTGATTTTTCTTTTTACAAAACCGTTTCTTTTGCAGAAGACCTTTGGCTTTGTACAAACTGTTTTTTGAATGCACAAAATCCTGTAATCATTCACAACGCCTACTACTATTACAAATACAACAGCACTTCCCTAGTCCACAAGCGCTCAGAAAAAAGCATTCGTGAAAATATCGAAGTTCTCAAAAATCTTCTACAAAATCCTAAACTCAAAGAAATCAAAGAAATTGAAGCCTACATAAAAGACGACAGTTTCCACGCTTTTGGTCACTTGATTTTCCCAAGCAAAACAAATAATTTCCAATTGAAGCCGCACTTTGAAGAATGGCGAAAGCTTGACTCTGAAATTGGGATTTATATTCCAGAATATTTGTCTGGATTTGTACGAAAATATGTTTCCTTCATTAGAAGTAAAAAAGATTTCTTTGCAAAATTGATGTGGCTTGTTTTAGAATTGAAAACTAGAAAATAGAGAATACCGATGATTTTGGCGGAGATCCAAACTAACACTTTAAATCTCCGCTAAAATATGCTAAACTCAAATTATGATTAAGCGTGAGATTTCTGAACACATACAAACTCTTATGACTCAGTATTTTGCAGTGACGATTTTTGGACCACGACAATGTGGAAAAACGACACTTGCAAAAAGCCTGTTCTGTAATTTTTCCTATGCAAATCTTGAGGATATGAATACAAGGCTTCTTGCAAAAGATGATCCTGAAGAATTTTTTACGCGTTTTCCAGAGCCTGTCATTATTGATGAAATTCAAAGAGTTCCTGAACTTTTGAGTGCAGTTCAAGTTAGAATCGATAAATTCAAAAAAATGGGACAATATCTCATTACAGGCAGCCAGCAAATTTCATTAAAAAGCTCTGTTTCTCAGTCGTTGGCAGGACGAACTGCAATAGTTCAAATGCAGCCACTTTCAATGCATGAACTTAAAGAAGCAAAAATTGAACTTGAAAGAGATGTCCAGCTAGTTTCTGGCTTTATGCCCTATCTTTTCACACAAAGCGGTCTCTCTCCTTTTGACTACTACAAAAACTATGTAAACACTTATATTGAACGAGATATTGCACAAGTCGGTGCGGTGCAGGATTTAACACGATTTAGAAATTTTATGAAACTTCTTGCAGGTAGAACAGGTCAACTTATAAACAATTCTGCAATTGCTCAGGAAGTTGGAGTTTCAAGCGTAACAATCGGTTCCTGGATTTCGATTTTGGAATCTTCCCATATCATTTTTATTCTGCAACCGTGGTTTACAAACAGAACAAGTCAAATCGTAAAAACTCCAAAAATATATTTTTGTGATACAGGTCTTGCTTCATACCTTCTTGGAATAGAAACACCTCAACAAATGCAACGAGATCCGCTTATGGGAAATCTTTTTGAAAATCTTGTTTTTTCGGAAGCACTAAAAGCCAGATTAAACACAGGATGCGAACCTAATTTATATTTTTTTAGAAACAGCAAAGGTTTAGAAGTTGATATATTACTTTTGGAACGCAACAAACTTGAACTCTTTGAAGTAAAAAGCGGAAAATCAATAAATGTGGAATTTACAAAGAACATGGAAAAATTCTCACAATTATACGATGATCATGTTAAAACATCAGAAACAAAAGGAACAATCATTTACAGCGGAGAAAATTTCCCAAATGTAAACGGTTATGAATATCTGAATTTCCATGACATTCATAAAAAATTTATGAGAAAGGAAGAAAAATTCAGATTGGAACTATCTAATAAAAATATTTATAGAAGGGAAATAAAATGAACATAGCAATAGACACAACTTCATTTGGACACGATGAAGTAAAAAACAAAAATCTTGTAAACTCTACTTCAATTTTCACCGCTGACCTTTTAGACGGTTTTGTAAAACTTGGTTTGACAGAAAATTTCACATTGATTGTAAGTGAAAATCATGAAGAATTCTTTACTGAAAGATTTCCACAATTCAAACGAGTTGTTTTAAAATGGCTTCCTCTTTCTCTTGTATATAAATTCTCAAAAGGAAAAATCAAAGGTTCAAAATATATTAAAAAATTTGGAATTTATAGAAAAATTGTTGAGAAACAAAATTTTGATTTGATCTGGTTTCCATTCGGAGGGGATTACAGCTCTGTAAAAACCAGCATTTACGGAGTTCATACTATTCATGACTTATGGGGATTTCATTCCGGTCTGAACAATTATAAAGGTTACAAACACATTACAAATACTGAGCTGAATCAAGTTGTAACAATTTCTGATTATACAAGACAGGATTTTAAGAAAATATTTGATTACGAAAAAGAAATATTTGTTATTCCAAATTCTGTAAATTTTGAATTAGGGGAAACAAAAGAAATTAACAAATTGAAAAATAAAAAATATATTTTGGATATAAATGCTTATAT
>JAHAZA010000081.1 GCA_018385415.1 Treponema sp.
AAAGACAAGTCTTTTATATAAAAAGACTTGTCTTCGATAAAAGTTACACTGCTATAAAATTAAGCAATCATTCCGAATACCATTGAGAACAATGCTACAGTTTCACAGAGACCTACTACAGTAATGTACTGTGAGAAACCTTTTTCTGTTTCACCAAGAGCATCAGCACCTGCAGCACCACATTTTCCCTGAGCAATTGCAGAGAAACACATAGCAAGACCACAACCAATACCAAGACCAAGAGCTGCAGCAGGTTTGTCACTTACGATACGATCATTAAGAGAGTTCATAAGAAGATAACCGTAAATTGTCTGTGTCAAAGGAGCACCTGCAAATACAGTCAAAATGAATGGAGCTTTTTTGTTATTCAAATAACATCTTTTCCAAGCACCAATTGCAGCCTGACCTGAAGCTCCAATACCAATTGCTGAACCAATAGCAGCAATACCCATACAAATAGCAGCACCTAACATACCCCAATTAAAAGTCATAATTTTCTCCTTATATTTTCTTCAAAAAATCAGAAAATGATATTTTTATTTTTCAACCGCCTCACTAAACGGTTCATATTTAAATCCAGACCATGACATTCCAAGATGACTTGAGAACTCAAGTGTATTCAAGCGAACACCATGAACAATAACAGAAAGCAGGTTTAATACCATGTTCATTCCATGACCAAATACTAACAGCAATACCAGGAATACAAACATAGCTGCATGACCAACCATAGGTCCCGCCATTGTATTTACTGTTCCTGAAATTGCAGCACCTGCAAGTCCAACAGCCCACAAACGAATGTAAGAAACAATATCCGAGAATACGTTTACAACGCCAAGTAATACTGAAATAATATTCTTAACACTTGCAAGTATAGACTGGAAAATATTTCCTTCAAAGTTTGAGAAAATGAAACTTAATGCAAATCCAGATGCAATCAATATAATTGCAATTTTACCAACAAGAATCTGGTTAAAACCAATTGTCTTGTTAATAAATGGAACTGTCCAATGCCAAGCATAATCAAGTGTTAAGTCTAATGGGAAAATTTCCGCACTAACTACCATTGATAATACAACATAGAACATTCCCCATAACTGGATAAGTGCACCAAAATCACCAATCCATTTAAGGGATTTTTCTTTCATGTTTCTACCAATTGCTTTCAAATGAGCAATTGAAAGCTGCAATAATGCCAGAGAGAAACAGAAAATCTGGAGATTCTTATCTACATCAAGAACAGCTCCGTTTTTTGTAGTCCATGGCAAAGCCCATGTTGAACCTTTAAATGCATTAGAGAATGCTGGTACTGTCAATTTAGTCAAGAATCCAAATCCATTATTCTCTAACTGTTCTGGAGTTAAACCAAACCATGTACAAGTTACAAATCCCCAGACTACAGTTGCAAATCCAACAAGACATACAAGTCCGTAAGTAGCTGTAGGTTTCTTTGTAGCAGCATTTTTGATAAGAAGAATAAAACTGATTAAAGTAACCAGTAAACCATATCCACCATCACCAAAAATCATACCAAAGAAAATTGTAAAGAATAACAAGAACCAACCGGAAATATCATATTCCTTATAACCAGGAATTGTTCCAAGAAAGTCTGTAAGAGGATAAATCAAACTTACAAATTTATTATTCTTTAATTTAGTAGGAACTTCATCATCATCAGAAGGATCATCATAAGCAATTGCCCAACTCTGTTCTTCTGCAATTTTCTTTAAGTTTTCAATCTCGTCTGCAGGAACATAGCCTGTAAGCCAGCTTAAAGAATTTGGACCATCAACTCCATCATTTTCCATACCAGTAAAGATAGTTTCAAACTCAATATCCTTCTGAAGCAATTTGTTATAATTTTTAATTGCTTTGAAATAATAAGCGTTCTGTTCAACTTCTTTATCAAGTTTTACAATTTCAGATTTGTTTTCAACAATTCGCTGTGCAATAACATCAGTTGAATCTTCTGGTAAAACAACTTCATAAGCTTCTGGTGGCATTACCTCAGGTCTTACGCAATTTTTATCATCAGAAACTAAAAGGAATCTTACGGTTCCTTTTGTCTTGTTTACAACAACATGCTGAATATCTTCTCCGATAAGCTGATACTTATCTGAAGGAATTTCATAAAGAGATAAATATACGCCTTTCTCTGAAAGGTTTTTCAACTCCTGAGGATCAACTTTACCCCAAGCTTCCAGGCGATCTTTTTCTGCAGTATCATTAGCAATCTTTTCAAAAAGTGATTTTTTCAATTCTTGAATTTCAATTGTACGCTCTGCTTTCAAAAATGCTTCATCATTTGAACATGAAACCTGATTTAACCCCTTTTTTGCTGCTTTAAAAGATTCCAAAACTCCAGCTGCTGCTTCCAATTTTGAAACTTTATTTTTTATATCAGCAAGTTTATCACCAGTTCCTTCAATCTTTTCAAGATGAACAAGCCCAGATTTTCGAAGAACCTTTAATGCAGTTTCCTTATCCTTATTCAAAATAACGAGGGAAACTTTTTTCATAGGTACTATCATTTAGTTTTCCCCCTTCTGCTGCAATTTTTTCTTTGAAATCTTACTGCGCACAACGGCAGCAGTCTGTTCATCACCAAGATAAACAGAAATCTTCTTAATATTAGCCTTAGTCTCAGGAATTTTAACTTTTTCAAACAGATTTACACGCTGTGTTGTAGTTTTCAATTCCTGTGAAAGCAAACGAACCTGTTCGTCAAGAACTTCTGCTTCTAAATCAAGGGAAAGAGCTTTTTCCATACGATCAGCTGCCATATCAATCCATAAAGGTGTTGAATATAAATCGTAATCACCTCTAGCAAAATCAGCTCCTTCATATACAGGAATTGTTACACCTGCAATATTTCCAAAACCTTTTTTGATATTCTTGACAGTTACCATATCTGGCTTAAAAGCGGCTTTTTCACCAAAGACAGCAATCCAGTTATCAAACTCTTTTTCAAGAGCTACTCTTGCTGCCCTTACTTCTTTAGCTTTGGCGTCAATTGAGCGGATTTCTGATTGAAGCTGCTGTTTTTTAAGCTGCAAAGTTGGAAGATAACGTTTATACATTTTAAGCGCATCTTTCTGTACTTTGAGCTCATTTTTTGTCAGCTTAATTTTAGCCATTCAATAATCTCCATTCAGATTTATTTAAGTGATTGAATTAATCACACCGCCAACTAATTTTTAGGCCAGAATTCTTCAATCAATGAAGTTTTAAGACCTGTTTCTTCTGGTTCGAAACATTCACTTAAAATCTTCCAGCCTAAGTCCAAAGCATCTTCCAAAGAAATATTCTTAGAAAGATCCATCATATTATCTTCAAACTTCTTTCCGTAAGTAAGAAGTTTATCATCCCACTTGCTCAAATTAAAACCCATTGATTTCTTTTCGAGAGTATCTTTATAAGATGAATAAAGACGAATCATACCATCCATAAGAGCACGATGGTCTTTACGAGTATCACCGTTTACGTTCTGTTTAAGACGAGACAATGATCCGAATGGTTCAATACGTCCACCTTTAAGGTAGTACTGACCTTCTGTAATGTATCCAGTGTTATCTGGTACCGGATGAGTTACGTCATCACCAGGCATTGTTGTAACTGCAAGAATTGTTACAGAACCAGCAGAATCGAAGTCTACAGCTTTTTCGTAACGGCTTGCCAACTGTGAATACAAGTCTCCAGGATAACCACGGTTAGATGGAACCTGTTCCTGTGTAATGGCAATTTCTTTCATTGAGTCTGCAAAGTTAGTCATATCAGTAAGGAGAACGAGAACATCTTTTCCTTTAAGGGCAAACTGTTCTGCAACTGCAAGTGAAAGGTCAGGAATTTTCTGACATTCTACAGTTGGGTCAGCAGCTGTATGCATGAACATTACAGTCTTTGAAAGAGATCCACCGTCTTCAAGTGTTTTCTTAAAGTACAAGTAATCATCGTATTTAAGACCCATACCACCGAGAACGATTACATCTACTTCAGCCTGCATGGCAATGCGAGCCAAAAGCTGGTTGTAAGGTTCACCAGAGATAGAGAAAATAGGAAGTTTCTGTGATACTACCAATGTATTAAACATATCAATCATTGGAATACCAGTACGAATCATGCGTTTTGCCATGATACGTTTTGAAGGGTTTACAGAAGGTCCACCGATTGTTACAAGTGAATCAGCAAGGGCTGGTCCATTGTCACGAGGTTCAGCAGAACCATTGAAGATACGTCCAAGTAAGTCATCAGAGAAGGAAACTTCCATCTGATGTCCAAGGAATTTGATATGGTCACCAGTTGAAACACCACGCCCACCGGCAAAAACCTGAAGTGAAACGATATCACCTTCAATTTTATTAACTTCGGCAAGAGACTTTCCGAAACGTGTTTCAATTTCTGCAAGTTCTCCGTAAGCAACATTTTCAGCTTTTACTGTAATAACGCTACCAACGATGGATTCAATTTTACTATAAACTTTGTTCATAATTATTCACCATCCTTTAACATCGCTGTAACATCATCACGAACTTTTCCGTTTGCAGATGCTACGTGAGCTTCAATAGCACTTTCTGCTGTCTTAAACTTATCGCTGTTCCATTCCGAATAGTTCCAGTCGATAAACTTCTGACGCATCTGGTTAAAGAAGTTGCGGGCTGTATCTTTATCAGTAAGGTCGAAATCAGCACCAAGTACTGAAAGAACTTTTCTGAATGTATATTTCTGACGTTCTACACTTACAGCAGCATCAATTTCGTCAAATGAGTTCTGCTGCATGTATACAGCATCAAGGAATTCACTCTTAAGATATTCGATATAATCTTCTGTTGTAGTACCGTCTTCACCTACTACTTTCATCATCTGATTTACTTCTACACCGGCAAGGAATACTTTGCGCGCATAAGAAACCCATTCTTTAGGCAGTACTGAATTATATTTTGACCACGAAATGATTGGGTCAATAGCTGGATACTTACGTGCATCAGAACGTTCACGGGAAAGTCCATGGAAAGCTCCTACAACTTTAAGAGTAGCCTGTGTTACAGGTTCTTCAAAGTTACCACCGGCAGGTGAAACTGTACCACCAATTGTAACAGAGCCGAATGAACCATCACGAAGTCTTACATAACCTGCTCTTTCGTAGAAAGCAGAAATGTATGATTCAAGATAAGCTGGGAATGCTTCTTCTCCTGGAATCTCTTCCAAACGACCAGACATTTCACGTAGAGCCTGTGCCCAACGGCTTGTTGAATCGGCAAGAAGCAATACATGAAGTCCCATTTGTCGATAGTATTCTGCAAGAGTTACTGATGTATAAACTGAAGCTTCGCGGGAAGCAACAGGCATTGATGAAGTATTACAAATAATGATTGTTCTTTCCATCAATGAACGACCAGTACGTGGATCTTTAAGTTCTGGGAACTCTTTAATTGTTTCTACAACTTCACCAGCACGTTCACCACAGGCAGCGATGATTACGATGTCAACGTCTGCGTTACGAGATGTTGTATGCTGAAGAACAGTTTTACCAGCACCGAAAGGTCCAGGAATACAGTATGTACCACCCTTAGAAACTGGATAGAATGTATCGATCAAACGTACCTGAGTAACCATTGGTTCAGTTGGAGCAAGACGTTCTGCATAACAGTCAACAGCACGTTTTACAGGCCATTTAAATGCCATCTTAAGTTCGTGATCATTTCCTTTTTCATCTGTAATAACAGCAACAGTATCTTCGATTGTATAACTTCCTGCAGGAGTTACAGATTTTACTGTGTACATTCCAAGTTTATCAAATGGAATAAGGATTTTGTGTGTAAAAGGTCCTTCTGGCACAGTACCTACATAGTCCCCTCTTACAACTTTATCACCAGGTTTTGCAGTTGGTGTCCATTCCCATTTTTTATCTCTTGGAAGAGAATCAACATATACACCTCTTTCAAGGAAGAAGCCTGCTTTTTCTGCAACCAATGGAAGTGGGTTCTGCAAACCATCAAATGTCTGACCTAAAAGACCAGGTCCTAATTCTGCACAAAGAAGATCACCCATAAGTTCTACTTTGTCACCGGCTTTAATTCCCTGTGTCATTTCGAAAATCTGCATCTGGGCTTTATTTCCGCGGATACGAATAATTTCACCACGTAACTTCTTTCCGTCTACATTAACATAGCCTACTTCATTCATAGAAACGTTACCGTCAAATTCGATAGTAACCATGTTTCCATTAATGCCGACTACTTTAGCATTTGTATCCGTCATTTAGCGTCTCCAAGTATTTCATCGTAAATTTTATGATAAGAATCTTTTCCAATCTCAACATCAAAAAGTCTCATACGTTGTGCAAGCATTAACTTAAGTCCATAAGCATAAATTGCATCAACACAGAAACCATCTATTGGTGTAAGAGATTTCAAAGTATCCATTCTGTACTGATTAAGATATTCTTCTGCACTGAGAGGACTATCCATACCAACTGCAGTTCTAGCAGCTTGAACTATATCAGCTGTACAAGAACCTGGAAGCATTTCTGCTTCTTTTTTCATCCTAAGCGCACGAACCTGTGCAAGAGCGAATCTCAAGGCTCTTTCTTTTTCATTCCATTTATCAAGGAATTGAGAACCTGTAGATTCTTCTGACTTTGATGGCTCAAGCGAAAGTTTTTCAAGATTCTTTATATCTTTTTCAGAAAGAAAACGAGAACAAAGTTCCTTGAAAGATTTTTCGGTTATCGGAAGTTGACCACGGCCTTCATAACTTTCCAGCGCAGGCAACTGGGAAACCAAATAATAAAGAGATCCCACTATTTTGCCTCACTAGCAGCCTGTTTAAGGATAGCAGCAACTCTTGGATTAAGGTATGCAGAGAACAATTCAGCAACTGATTCTGCAGAATAATCGTAGAATGCACTGCCATCTTTCAAGCCGATTCTAAATCCGTTCGAAAGTGTCTTATCTGGTTTAATTTCAAGACCTTTAGAAATTTCATCTTTAAGTGCAGATTTCAATCCAGCTTCAAGTGCAGCCAAATCTTTTTCTGAAAGTAAAAGAGAAAGATTATTAACTTCTGATTTATCAGCCCATGTTTTAACAGTTTCTGGAATCAATTTTTCAAGTAATTCTTTTGAATAAGCTGTTGCTGTTTCGGCTTCAATAATTTTTTTAAGTTCAGAAGTAATACCATCACGGAATGAAATAAGAAGATTTCTTCCTGCCTGTTTGATAGCGTCTTCACTTGACTTCTCAAGGCGTTCAGATTCAGCTTTTGCTTCTTTTACAATTCCGTCAGCCTGAGATTTTGCATCTGCAATTATCTGGGCAGCTTTCTTTTCTGCTTCTGCAATAATCTGTGCAGCTGATGTTTCTGCTGATGCAACTCCCTCTTTTTTGATCTTGTCGATCAAACTTTGTAACTGATCGTCCATTAGAACCTCTCTATAAATAAAGTAATTTTTTTAACAAATTAGTAGTAAGCAATTATATCCTTTTTTAATCAAATCCGCAATAAAATTCATATAGTAAAAAAAAAGTGGTAAAAAAAAGTGACTTTTCTGTAATACAAAAAAGAAGGCTTTGAAAAAATAAAAATCATAGCCTTCTTTCATTATTTACATATTAAAATATAATAGTAAACTGATTAAAATTCAAACTTATAAATTGTAACTGCATTGTATTCTTCACCTGGTTCAAGAATACAACATGGGAAATTATCTTTGTTTGGAGCATCTGGGAATGCCTGTGTTTCAAGACAAACTGCACCATGCTGTTTATAAACCGTTCCGCTTTTTCCAATAATTCCTTCAATCCAGTTAGCTGTATAAAGCTGCATACCAGGTTGATTTGTATATACCTTCATTGTGCGATTTGTTTCAGGATCAGTAAGAACAGCAGCTTCACCACCTTCTGCTGTAAAGCATTCTTCTGTAGGTTCAAGCCATTGAGAATCTTTTGTATACCAGCATGTTGTATAACAATTATCATAGCCAGGCATAACTTTTTCAATATCCTGTCCTAATGTTTTTTTTGTATTAAAATCATAGGCAGTGCCAGAAACTGAAGTTAAAGTTCCTGTTGGAATTAATTTATCATTTACTTCAAGGATACTTTCAGACTTCATCTGAAGCGTATGATTAAGAACAGTACCAGAACCATGAAGGTTGAAATATGCATGGTTTGTAAGATTTACAGGTGTTTTAGCATCTGTTGTAGCTTTATAATCAAGACGAAGTTCGTTGTTATCATTCAATGTATAAGTAACTGTAAGTTTTACATTTCCTGGGAATCCTTGTTCGCCATCAGGGCTCACACGTGAAAATTCAACGCCTTTTCCATTTTTATTTGAAATAATTTTACTATTCCAGACCATATGATCATAACGAGTAAAACCACCATGCAATGTATTAATTTCATTATCATTTTTATCAAGATTATAAGTTTTACCATCAATAACAAATTTTGCATCCCCAATACGGTTTGCAAAACGTCCAACTATTGATCCAAAAGAATATCCAGGGTCTTTTATGAAACCTTCAAGAGTTGAATGACCTAAAATTACATCGTCTTTAAGTCCAAGTTTATTTGGAAGGAAAATTCCAGTTAAAGTACATCCGTAATCTGTAACACAAAAGGACATTTTACCATTATCGACAGTGTAAAGATTAGCAACTTGACCATTACCCAGTGTACCAAAAATCTGTTTTGTAACTTTCATATTTAACTCCTGTAAGAAAATTATTCAGTAATATATTTTAAATTATAACATTTCAACTATTAATTCAACTTCGGTTATAGATTTATTAAGTTCATGGGCTATATAATCTACAGTAAAACCAGCATCGTATAACTTTTTAACTTCTTCCTGGAAAGACTTCTGAGTCTGGATAGGATTAGCAGACATATATATTTTTGGCATATCCGGCTGAATATTCTGCTTATCAAAATTTTTTGAATCATCCTGACTATTTCTGGTTTTTAGATTTCGTTTCCTAACTGGGGGTTTTTCTAAACTTGAATTTTGAGCAGTAGCCTTGCGCTTTACTTTTTTAAGGTCAAAATCAAGTTCAAATGCCTGATTCTGTTCAATTATTTCAGAAGCAACAGCTGAACTTTTAGTATTACGTCGTGAATATGTCTTTTCATTTTTAGGTTCAGCACTAAAGTTTATTTTCTGTGAAATAAACTGTTCTTCGTTATTAAGTGTTGTAAGACGTCGATCAGCAATATCAATAAGTGATTGAAGCTCATCGATTTTCATTTGAATTAAATCTATATTTGATAATGCATTACGATTAACATCATTTAAAAGGAGCTCATACTGTTCCCTGGTCTTCTGTATAACATCATCAGTGCTGAAAAGTTTTTTAAACTTCAAGAAGAATATTAACCATAAAACCAGATTAATCACACATAACAATGCTATAATTAAAGCCTGCAAAATTACCTCGTAATATCAATATGCCTTCCAAGATAATCTTCCCGGAATTCAGTTTTTTTAATTTCGTCAGATTTTGTTTCAGAATCATTCTTTGACTTATGTTCGTCACTAGAAGGATTCTGATTATGATTTCCATTATCTTTTACAGTGTCAGTTTTAGAATCCTCGCCTGCAGCTTTTTTTACTGTCTTAACAGTTTCTGCATTCTGAACAACTGCATTTTGTAACTGAATTGCAGCGTTCATTTGAGTACCATGTTGTTCGTGCGAAACCCTTGATGCTACATTGGACATTTGCGAATACATGGTTTGCAGGTCAATAGGTTGAATTGCCACGAACTACCTCCAGTTTATTAACTAGAATAACCTTCAGGAGCTTTTACATCAGTCATATCAGGTTCTTCATATTTACCGCGACGTACAAATCCGTTTTCAAAGAAAAAAGTAACACTTTTTACATCTGTACGAACTTCATCTACTACATCACGTACATAAATTTTAACACCAGAATAAACAGTTCCAAATGCTTTTACTTTTCCAAAGATTTTAAGTTCATGAAGTCGCTGAAGAATTTGTTCAACTTCACTTGCATACTCTTCTGATTTAACAACAATTTCCTGTTTACGATTTTTAAGATTATTAAGAGTATCTTCTTTTTCTTTAGGAAGCGAACGACGTTGTTTCTTAAAGTTTTCAAGAGTAACAATATTATTTTCTGTATCTTCTAACTCTCGCATTAAGGAATTTTGCTCATCTTGAATTTCAGCAAGACGCTGCTTTAATCGTGGGTCAAATCCAACTTCAAGAATTGTTTCAGCACCACCACCAGGAGAACCAATATTCTTTGCACAAATTTCTTCTGTAGCAAACAAATGTCCACCTGTAATCTGAGCTTTTTTACCATTAAGAATTACACGTTTCATAGCAGTAACTTCTGAATTCATGATACTGTCTGAAACAATTACAAATTTTTCAACTTCTACTTTTGCAGACTGAATAAATTTAGCCCACAATGAACCACCGGATTGAATAACTCCCACATCGTGACCAAAAATACCTTGAGAAACGATAATGTCACCAGTTTCAGTTTTAAGATGACTCTGTCCAACTGTTCCGCCAACTTCAATATTACCGGAAGCTTTAACATCGTATCCGTCTTCGACATTCCCTTTAACAATAACTGTTCCAAGGAAATCGATATTACCTGTTTTAATATTAACAGCATCAAGTTCGAGTACTGGTTCAACATTAATTCTTTCAGCTTCGAAAACAACGCGACCATTTTCTGATGCAATAATTGTTACACCGTCTTTATCAAGTTCTACATTCTTGCCCAATGGAATACGAATATCTTTACCATTTTTAGCTTCAAGATATCTTCCAGTAAGAGTTTTACCTGCTTTACCACGTTCTGGAGGCATTTTCTGTGCAAGAGGCTGTCCTTTAACAACATTCTGAATCTGATTAAGTTCCTTAAAGTTAACATTTCCAGATTTTGATTCTTTAATTCGAAGTTTAGTTGAATCAGTCTCAAAATGGTAAACCATATATGCATCGCGGCCATCTTGAGGCTTGATTGCTGCCGCAACTTCACATGGAACATTGTAAACAGGATTATCAACAAATTCTGTGATTTTATCATTTTCGATACCTGCAACAACACCTTGAATTTCAAGATTACGAATAATTTGTTCAGCAGAAACTTCTGCACCACTCAAAGCAGGAGGTGTAACTGTGACAGTTGCAAGCATTTCATCTTTTGAAACATCAATAACAAGAAGTGCATCACCTGCAGGAACATGCTTGTAATGACCGACTACTTCATATTTATTATCAGTTCCTGATTTAGAAAGTTTCTTTATTAAATCTTCATCTAAAGAAAGAGTATCAGTACGTTTTGCTTCGGAAACAATCTGTCGAAGTTCAACAGGTCTTCCCTTACCACATGGCAATGTAACTTTAAGACAGATACTATCTCCAAAGTGACGGATATAGAACATTCCATCCTGATCAACAGATTTGATTTCTTCATCAAAATGCTCTGTATCAAAATCAGCATCAGCCATAACTTTTTTCTTTTTAGCAATAGCCTCAGCTGTCTGATAAATTCTAACCTTCCAAGGTTTTTTAGCTAAGCCTAAAAAACCATCAGAACCCTTTTCGATAATTTCATATTCAAGATTAGAAACTTTAGAATCAAGCTGAACAGCTCCATCAGCTAAAGCTTCATCAAGAGTATCAGCATTTACCTCAACGCTTTGAATAGCGCTGTCTAATGCAAACTGAGCCTCCATATCTTTTCTGATTTGTTCTAAAGTAACCATAAATTATTACATAATTCCTTTTCTTAAATTTGTGAGCTTAGCTCTCAAACGAAGATTTGCTCTTGTGTGAAGTTGTGAAATACGTGATTCACTTACTTCAAGAACCTGACCGATTTCTTTGAAAGTTAAATCTTCATGATAATACAAAACGATTACCATTTTTTCTTTTTCTGGCAATTCATTAATAGCTTCAACAATGACCTTTCGAATTTCTTCTCGTTCAACAATTACATCAGGATTTAAGCTTGATGGAGATTCAATTGAATCGCCAATTGACATATGATCATTATCATTTCCTGAATACCATACATCATTAAGCGAAAGGACACTTGTACCAGAAACTTTCATAACAGTCTGCTGATATTCAGCTTCTGAAACGCCCATTTTCTCTGCAATTTCTGCATCAGTTGCAGTGCGTCCAAGTTTAGATTCAAGATCAACAATTGTATCTTCAATTTCTCGTGATTTCTGTCTTACAGACCGTGGAACCCAGTCTAATTGACGAAGTTCATCAAAAATTGCACCTCTAATTCTAGTAACAGCATATGTTTTAAATTTTACATTTTTTCCAGGATCAAATTTTTCGATAGCATCAAGAAGTCCAAATTGGCCAAATCCTACAAGGTCGTCAAATTCAACACTACCAGGCATACCGACAGCTAATTTTCCAGCAACATATTTAACAAGAGGCATATACTGCCTGATAAATTTGTCACGTAACTGTGGTGACCTAGTCTTCTTATACTCTAACCAAAGTTCGTCTTCTGTTTTTTCATCAAAAAGTGATGTTGCCATACTCTACACCTTATTAATTTTATTCCCCTTTTTTCAAAACAGTTCTTAGCGCTTCTGCCATTAAGGCAGCATCTTTACTTTCTGCCATGGAACCATCTGGAAACATAGGGTCTGATAATCTACTTTTATTTTTACCACTTGAAGCAAATTCACTATCAGTAACTGTATCATCATAAGCTTTACTTGGTGAACCCATATCTGGAAGAACATCAAGAGTATCTTCATTCTCATCTTCTCCCTGTTTTAAGAATGAACCGTCACCTAATGAATTTTCAATGGCTGGTAATTCATCTGAATCACCTCCAGTCACCTGCCCAAGACTAACTGGTTTAAATGCTGGAGTAGCTTTTTCATCAGATTTTACTTCCAATGAATTAACTGAACCATTATTAGAAACTGGAGTTGTCTGTCCCTTATTTGTTACAGGTGATACAGTTTCTGTAGCTTTTGGTTCTTCATTAATATTATCAAGCTGAACAGTTTTTCTTTCTCCAAGATCATCTTTATTCAGCATTTGATTCTGACCTGTTAAAACAAATTTTGGAGTGTTTTCTTCTTCCTGTAATTCCGCATCATCAATTGTAATATCAACTTTATTACCGATAGGAGCTGGATTCTGACCATCATATGCAGAAGTCTCGCCTGATGATCCATCTGAAAGAAATTTGTTGTAAAGAAAAGTAATTCCCACCGATAATGCGCCAAATATCACAGCCAGAATTCCTCCTCTTAATAAAGATCTTAAGAAATCAGCATGCGAAATTAAAGCCGTAAAAAAAGACAATACAAAGGCAATAACACTTGTAAGAACAGTTAATTTAAAATTTACCTTCATATTATCCTCCCATAATTATTATACACTATTCTTTTAAAAAAAGCAAAAAATTGTGTTTTATATTTTATTTTTTAACACCAAGGAATTTTCGCAAGAAACTTGATACACCTTCATTATTTGCAACATCGGTTTTTTCAATTCGTCCTACAATATGTTTAATACATGTAGAAGGTTTTGATGTAGGATTTACAACAATAAAAGGTTTCTGACGAATTACACTTGCCTGAATGACAGGATCTTCGTAAATAAAACCAACATAATTAACCTTATAATTAAGGAACTGAGCAACAATATTAATAATTCGTTCTGAGATACGTTTACCTTCATCTGCAGAATGAACACGATTTACAAGCAGCTGAATATTAATTTCACGGTCAACAATTTCAGTTGTAATGATTTTAATAATACCATATGCATCAGTAATAGCAGTTGGTTCTGGTGTTGTTACAACATAAACTTCGTCAGCAGCAGCAACAAACTGCAAAACATTATTTGCAATACCTGCACCAGTATCGATAATAATAATATCTGCATTTCCCAATGAACTAAACTGATTTGCAAAATATTCAAGTTCTGAAACACTAAGGTTTGCAATTTTTGAAAAGCCGTTAGCACCTGCAATAAACTTAATTCCAAATTCTGTTTCCAGGATAATTTCCTGCATTGTTTTCTGTTTATTGATTACCTGGAGAAGATTATATTTTGGAACAACATTCAAAAGAACATTAACATTGGCCATACCTAAGTCACCATCAATAAGAATAACTTTCTTACCTAACTGAGCATAAGCAATTGCCATATTAACAGCAATATTAGTTTTACCTACACCACCTTTTCCACTGGTAATAGCAATAATTCTGGTTTTGTGATCTGAAGTTTTTTTTGAGTCTTTGGATTTTGTATCCTTCATTATCTTTTTTAATTCATCTAACTGTTCTTCCATATTTATTCTCCAAATTTATCTTCGATATGAACTCTGTCAATTTTAAATCCACTGAGGCGAATTAAAAAATCAACAACCTTTGGTCTACTGATATCTTTTGCAGGAGACTGTCCATATGTTACGAATGAAATAGATTTATGTTTTTCAGCAAGAATACTGATTACGTTACCAACCTGTTGTGTTTCATCACATTTAGTTATAATTACTGAATTAAAAGCAAAAGGTTCATAATTCTGAATAATATTTCTTAAATCTCTACATTTTGTTGAAGCAGCAATTGTCAGATACACATCTGGTCTTAAACCGTCAACTGCAAGATTTTTCTTAAGACGCCCAATATGTTCAGAGTCATTAGGACTATAACCACTTGTATCTATTAAAATAACATCAGTTGAATCTTTACACTGTCGGAAAATAGTTTTTATATCATCAGAATTTTCAGCTTTATCTACAGGAACTTTTAAAGCTTCACCATAACGCCTAAGCTGTTCTTCTGCAGCAACACGAGTAACATCAGCAGAAATCATTCTTATTACAGGATCATCCAATCCTTCTTTTCGGGCACCAATAAGTTGCTGGGCTGCAAGCTTTGCTATTGTAGTTGTTTTACCGATTCCTGTTGGTCCAACAAGAATAATTACATGAGGTGGTCTATGTGCTTTCTTCGGACAAATTTCGATAGATTCTCCAATCCAATCAACAACCTGTTTTTCAACAAGTTCAAAATTTTCAATTTCTTCAAGTGAAAATTCAGCTTTGATTTTATCGGAAATATTTTTTATATATTCTTTTGAGAATTCATTCTCTTCAAGCATTTCTTCAATCTTAATTACATTGGAATGTTTAGTATCAGTATTTGTCTGAATATTATTTAGTTTGCTCTCAATTAAATCCGATATTGCATCTATTTTTGCATCAAGTTTAGCAATCTGTTTTGTATTATCAGCAGAAGCTCCAAGCTTACTTAAAATTTCACTTTTATTTTTTTCGAATGAATCTTCAGATGTTTTTGAAGCTGCATTAACAGGTGAACGAAGAATATATTTCATTTCTACATATTCTTTTCGTCCAAATCCTAAAAAGCCTTCTTTAGTGATAGTTCCAATATTTACAGGCTGATAGTTATTCCCATACTTCTGAAACAACTGAGCTCTACAATCTTCAACAGATTTGCCAATTACTTTATATTCTGGTCCATTTTGAATATCGTTATACATTTTTTATTTTCCTACCTCCTAATACGAGATTTCGCCAAGTACTTCAAGTGAAACTGAACTTCCACAAGCCATAATTTCATCAAAGGAAATAACAACAAGTCCTGGCATTTGATTCTGAGTTGAACTCTTAACAAGAACACGGATCTCAGCTGGACAGATAATAATCGGTTGATAATTACTCTGCTGCATTGATGCAAATGCATTACTAACTGCTTCAATCCATCGTCTTGCATCAGGAGGGTCAAGTGCAACCATTGGCATTGAACCATCAGCAGGAATATTCTGATGTTCAACAATTTTTTCGGTCCATTCCTGAGACAATGTCATTGCTCTCAAAGTTTTGTCAGAATCTGCATACTGAAGACAAATCTGTAAACCTAAAGCTTTACGCACTTTTTCTGTTAAAGTCCATGGATTTACCTGTGGACCAAAGTTAGCAAGAGTTTCAAGAATCAATTCAATATTACGAATTGAAATCTGTTCGCGAAGAAGATTCTGCAAAATTTTCTGAATCTGTCCATAAGTGAATTTTGCATCATCCATGACAGCTTCAACAACATCTGCATTCTTTTCACGAAATGCTTTAATGATTTCTGCAACTTCTTTCATACCAAGAATTTCAGCTGCATGTGCACGAATAATTTCTGTAATATGAGTAGCAATAATTGTCGGTGGGTCAACAACTGCATACCCTGCATTTTCAGCTTCTACTCGTTTTTCTTCAGGAACCCAAATTGCAGGCATATTAAAAGCAGGATCTCTTGTAGCTTCACCATCTATTTTTTCAACAACAGAACCTGTATCCATACACATGTAATAACCAAGCTTTAATTTGCTTCGTCCAACTTCAATTCCTTTAATTTTAAATGAATATTCGCTTGGCTCCATAGCCATATTATCTGTAATACGAATTGGAGGAACTACGAGACCTAAATCAATAGCAGCTTCTTTTCTGATTCTTGTAATACGTTCAAGAAGTTCCGCACCTTTTTCTTCATCAACAAGAGAAATCAAAACATAACCAAGTTCAAGAGAAAGAGGATCAAGAGGAACAACAGGACTTACTTCACCAGGAGATTTACCTTTTTTATCTTTCCCCTGTGCATTCTGTTCTTCTTCAAGTTTCTTTGCAAATGATGCTTTTTCTGCACGTGTCATCATAATACCTGCATAAATTGCAAGACCACCAAGTCCAAGAAGAATAATATGTGGCATTCCAGGTAAAATACCAATAATTGCAAGTACAGCACCACCAATAATGTATACTCTTCCAGAAACTGTAAAATCATGCTGGAGCTGTTTTGAAAGAACCTCATCAGAGTTAGAGCCAGTTACAATCAAACCTGTAGCAAAAGAAAGAAGCAGTGATGGAATCTGAGAAATAAGACCGTCACCGATAGTCATTCTACAATAATTAGCTGCCGCAGCACCAAATTGTTCTTTTCTTACAAGAACACCAATAATCAGACCAGCTACAAGATTTACTACTGTAATAAAAATTCCTGCTGTAACATTACCAGAAACAAATTTAGAAGAACCGTCCATTGCTGAATAGAAGTCACTTTCCCTTCTTATTTCTGCTCGTTTTTGCTGAGCCTGTTCTTCTGTAATTGCACCAGTGTTCAACTCAGCATCTACAGCAAAGTTTTTCTGAGCCATAGAATCCAAAGCAAAGCGTGCTGCTACTTCTGATACACGTGTTGCACCTTTTGTAATTACAAGAACCTGAATTACAATAAGGATTATAAACACAACCATACCTACAACAAGACCAAGTATACTGTCGTCTTTACCAATAACAAATGAACTGAATGCATTTACCATCAAACTCATATATTTTGGATCTTTTCCAAACCACAGAATATTTTTTGTTGAAGCAACATTTATACCAAGTCCAAATAAAGTAACAAGAAGAATTACACGCGGAAACGATGTAAAGTTACTGGACTTAGGAGTATACATTACAATAAGGAGAATAGAGATAGATAAGGCAAGATTTAAAGCCATGAAAATATCAATAGCTCTTCCAGGCCATGGAATAATGAGCATAAGAACAACAAAGATTGCTGCAACAGCAACAAAGTTATTCGTTATTATTTCAATTATTTTCTGTCGTCTTTCGTTTGCCATTAAGTCCCCACCCGTGCAAAGTTAAGATGTAAAAGTTTTATTTATATAAAAAATACATAAAATTAAATTTTACTTTATATTGAATTTTTTTAATTGTGCATAAATTACAGATACAGCTTTAAAATAAGCCACAGGAATTATATCACCTAATTTCGTTTCTGCATAGAGCGAACGGGCCAAAGGACGATTTTCCACAATCGGAATATCATTCTCTTTTGCTATTCGTCTGATAGTAAGTGCAATTTCATCTTCACCTTTGGCATTTACCTGAGGTGCACTATTCGGAATCGATGTATCGTATTTTAATGCAACAGCAAAGTGTGTAGGATTTGTAATAACGACATCACTTTCTGCAACCATTTTCGGAATATTTCTTCTAAGAAGCTCCTGCTTTGCTCTTTCCATATGAGACTTTACTTCAGGATCTCCTTCCATTTCTTTATATTCCTGTTTAACTTCTTCCTTTGTCATTTTCATCTGTTCCATAAACTCATGACGAGAAACATAATAATCTGGAATAGAAACAATGAGAAAGAATATGGCAGCAAAAATCAAAAGTTGAGCTGCCATACGGGCCAAAAGACCAATACAGGCGGCAACTTCACCTCTTTCCTGTATTAATCCTAAAAGTTGTGGAAGATCTTTTCTGATTGTATTAAAACCATAAACTGCAATAACAGCAACCTTTCCAATTGATTTTGCAACATTAAAAAGACCTTGTCTTGAAAACATTGTCTTCTTAAGATACTGTCCTATATGCGGAACGACGTTTGAAAACTTGGGTCTAATAGGTTTTAGACTGAAAAGAAATCCTCTGTTTTGAATTATATTTCCTGTTACACCACCAACTAGTCCAACAAATGCAATAGGAATTACACATTTTAAAAAGTATGTAAAAACAACTGCAGCATTTCCTTGCCTGAACAAAACTTCAGTTCCAGCTCTTGAAAAAAAGAAAATCATTGCTTCAACAATCTGATCAAAAATCCATTTAGCAAGAAACAATAATGCAAGTGTTGAAAGCAAAAGAGCAATTGCACTATTCAGTTCCTGACTTTTTGCAACACGACCTTCTTTTCTGGCTCGATCGAGTTTTATCTGTGAAGGTTCCTCAGTTCTACCTTCATCTTCTGCAGCAAACCACTGTAAATCAATCTGGGAGTATTTCAAATCTGTCCTCCCATTGACTTAAATATATTTTCAATCTGAACAAAGCCAGAATAAAAAGACCTTGTAAAGAAATCACAAAGAGCCGGCATTGAAACAGTAAGAATAAAAAATGCAAAAAGCATCATAATAGGAAATCCTTCTGACAGCAAATTCATCTGAGGAGCTGCTTTTGATAAAATTCCCATACAAACAGAAACAAGCATAAGACTTCCCATTACAGGAAGGGAAATAACAAGAGCATTTCCAAACAATCTGGAAAGACCTGAAACAAGAATTTTAACCAAGGGCTCATGTCCAGCTATTAATGAATAAGTCGAAAGAGAGCCAAAGCTAGCTTTCAAACCATCAAAGAACAACACCTGAAAAGCACCTGTATTCAGGAATATAAGCATTGCGATAAGATTTAAATATTGACCCATTAATGGATTTTCAACTTGCGAAAGTGAATCATAAACTTCTGATGCAGTGAAACCCATTTGAAATGCTAAGAACTGACCAGCTGAACTGAAAGCTGCAAAAATAATAGTAATGTAAAAGCCGATTATAACACCAATCAAAGCTTCACCAACAAGTGCAAGGAGAAAATAGAGGTTAAACCCCTGTTCAAATCCTACAAATGTTGCATAGTTTTGAAAATTGACGGAAGGTAAAAGAAAATAAGCCATATACCCTGCAAGAGCAACTCTAACAATTGTAGAAACAGAGCGCATTGAAAAAAGAGGCATTGTTCTTAAAAACGCAAAACATCGCACAGCTACAAGAAGAAATACTGCGGCATTGGCAACAATTGTGTCAATCATTAATATTCACCCTGCTTCATTCTAAATTCATGAGTATTTTTTTACGATCCAATATTTGAAATAGCATCAAACAGAGTTCTTGTATAATCAGAAAGTGTTGAGAACATCCATCCCCCCAAGAGAAATATAACTGCAAGGATAACAATTAATTTAGGAAGGAATGTTAATGTTTGTTCTTGAATTGAAGTTGTTGCCTGAAATATTGCTACAATAAGACCAATAATAAGAGCAGCGCCCAATACAGGTGCAGTTAAAATCAGAACCTGCATTATTCCGTTGCGCATCAATTGTACTACCTGACCGATATCCATGTTACCCTACCTATAAGACGGAATTAAACAAAGACTGAATTAAAAGTCCCCAGCCATCAACAAGAACAAACAATATAAGTTTAAATGGCATAGAAATCTGAACCGGAGGCAGCATCATCATACCCATAGACATAAGGATACTTGCCACAACCATATCTATTATTATAAATGGAATATAAAGATATATACCAATCATAAAAGCAATTTTTAGTTCATGAAGGATGTACGCAGGAATTAAAACATGAGTAGGAACATCAGCTAATGTATTCGGACGTTCCATCTTGGCCATAGACATAAATAATGTAATATATTCATAATCTCCGTCCATTTGTTCAGCCATAAAAATTCTAACAGGTTTTTCTGCTTCGCGATATGCAGTTTCAAGATTAATTTGACCGTCTGCCATTGGTTTATAAGCATTAGTATAAATTTGAGAAAATGTCGGCCACATGACAAACAGTGTCATAAAGAATGCAATTCCATTTAAAATTGCAGTTGGAGGAACCTGCTGCAAAGAAAGAGCTCTTTTAATAAAATCGAGTACAATCGAAAAGCGCAGGAAACAAGTTAAAAGTAAAAGCATTGTTGGCGCTAGGGTCAACAATGTAAGAATAACAAGAAGACGAACAGAAAAAGCAACTTCCTGGCCACTCTGAGGCTGTCTGATATTAATATCAATATTTGGAACCTGAACAGGAGCTGTATTACGATTCATTTCCATTGTGCCTGTGGTACTTCCAGAAGGGAAATTACTACTCTGAGCATATGTATTAAATACCACAGATGAGAAAGCAATCAACGAAAATAAAATAATTTTTAATGCTTTATTCTTCATCGTTTACTATTCTCATCTTTTTTTGAAAGTCTGGAACGCTGTTTCTTAACAAAATCAGAAACATCATTAGACACATTTGAGTAAATATTTGTCTGTGTGGCAGAAGTTTCACGAGAAGATTTTGATGGCATAAACATTTCAAGAACTTCACCAAATGTTTTTGGTTTACTTGAATCAGAGGCCTTATCTGCTGAAATGTTCATAGCACTGATTAATTCTTTATCATCAACTTCTCCGATAAGATTTATATTATTATCTGTAACTCCAACAATATAACCTTTATCAAGCAAAGTGATAACCTGAATAGATTTTCCAGGAGCTATATTCAGATGAGAAACTTTTCGAAGGTATGTATCATCACCATTATTCTGCAATCGTCCTGATTTTTTAAAGAAATTCATCAAAAGGAAAATAATAACAACAACAAGAATTAACGAGAGAATTACTCTAAGAAAACTCCATACCTTTTTTAAAACAGGATGAGATTTTTTAGCATTTTCACTATTTGTATTTTGTATATCCAGCTTAAAATTTTCTTCCACATTATCAGAAGATTCTACAACTTGATCTTGATTATTGTCAGAAGCAACAGAACCAGCAGTCGAATTCTGTGCAAAAATACAGAAATTTGAGAATGAAAATAATGCAATGAGTAATATAAAAAACTTATTAAACTTCAACTTTTTCCCACCCCAAGAAAAGTTTAGTGTAAGTCTGAAACGCGTTCCAAAGGAGAAAGAATCTCAGTAACACGAACACCGAAGTTTTCGTCAATTACAACAACTTCTCCTTTAGCAATAGGTTTATGATTTACAAGGATATCAACTGGTTCACCGGCAAGCTTATCCAACTCGATGATTGTACCTTCACCCATTCCAAGAATATCTCGAATCTGTTTTTTAGTACGACCAAGTTCTACAGTCATTTCCATGAATACATCCATGATAAGACTGATATTTCCCTGTTCTCCAGAAGTCATTCCACCCTGAAGATTTGGATACTGAAGAGCCTGAACATTTGGTGTATTCATAACCTGGCCCATTCCCATATTCATCTGTGGCATTCCCATCATTGGCTGGCCCATGCCCATTCCCATGTTCATCTGTGGCATTCCCATACCCATCTGAGGCATACCCATCTGTGGCTGTCCACCCATTGGCATTCCACCAGCGAGATTCTGCATGCTAGCCATATCAGCAGCTGAAAGAGCACCAGTTCCATTTGCTTCTGGTTCACCGCCATATGCCTTACCGATTGAAACGGCAGCTTCTCCAGCAATAGCTTCCCAAATTGTATATGGAGTTCCATCTAAAGTAATAGGATAAGAGAATAATGCAAACTTATTCTGAGGAATTCTTACCATAGCTTTAGGCATGTTTACAGATTCTGCAGGATTGCAAGCAAGTCCAGGGAATTTCTGAGTTTTGTCTAATGCTGTAATTTCATCATTTGTATGTGTAGAAAGAGTTTCAGAAATAATTGAAAGGGACATGTCATCAAGTGTGGCATCTTCCTCTTTATTGATAAGTGAAACAAGCTTCTGAGCAAGTTCTGTTGAAATAATGTAAATATGATCACCAGAAAGAGCATTTGAGAAATCTGCCATTACGGCAATTACCATCTCAGGTAACTTTGCAAGTAACTGATCTCTAACTGCACTTTCGACAACAACAGACGATACAGTACATTCTGCACCAGTCATCTGCTTTAAGTTTTCAGCTAAAGGCTGTTTTAATTCCTCAGCAAACTTTGTTAAAGCGTTAGTATCAATATTTACTGAAGGTCCATTAGACACCTGTCCCGAGGCATTAAGTCCATCAATAGGAACACCCGATAACAAAGCATCAATTTCGTCTTGTGAGATTGCACCATCACTCATATGTTTCTTCTCCTTCTACGGACAGGTCTTCTAATTCTTCAGGTTCTTCTTCTGCGATTTTTCCAGTAACCTGAACTGCCATTTTTTTGCCTATAACACCAGGCTGACAGTAAAATTTCTTTTTATTACCAACACTTAATGTAAGAGAATCTCCTACTTTAGTATTTGAAAGTCTAATAGTATCTCCAACTCTTAATGACAAAACATCACGGATTGGAAGATTAATAGAACCAATTTCTGCTACAACATCCATGTCTACAGTTGAAAGTTTTTCTTTCAAAGTACCAAGATACTGAGTTGTTGAACTTCTGCGTACTGATGAGAACCAGAACTGAGAAGACAACTTAGAAATAATTGGTTCGATTGTCAAATATGGAATACAGAAGTTAATCATACCTTCTTCTTCGCCGACTTTGGTTTCTAGAGTTACAAGTACAACCATTTCTGTAGGTGGAACAATCTGAGCAAACTGAGGATTTGTTTCAATCTGTCCAAGACGAGGTCTCAAGTCAATTACCTGAGTCCAGGCTTCACGCATATTTGCAAGGATACGAACAATAATACCTTCCATTACGGATTGTTCGATATCTGTTAAGTCACGGTTTTTATTACCAGTTGTAGCACCTGTACCACCAAAAAGGCGGTCAATCATACTAAAGGTAATAGCAGGGTCAATTTCAAGAATTGCATTACCTTTAAGTGGATCCATGTTGATAACAGCAAGAGTTGTAGGTGTTGGAATAGAACGGATAAATTCCTCATATGTCAACTGATCTACAGTTGCTACGTGAACATGAACAAGACTTCGAAGCTGTGCAGAAAGGCTTGTTGTTGTTAAACGTGAAAATGTTTCATGCATAATCTGAACAGTACGAATTTGTTCTTTTGAGAATTTGTCAGGACGTTTAAAGTCATAAATTTTAATCTTACGAGTATCAGATACCGGTTTATATTCGTCTACATCAGACTGACCGGAACTGATAGCCGAGAGTAACTGGTCAATTTCATCCTGGGACAGAATTTCGTTCATGCACCCGCCGCCTATTTACCTTTTTTTTTCCTATTGTGTAACAACATTTAATTTATCAAATGAAATCTTTCTGATTTTAGCTTTATTCAAAATTGTATCATTGATTTCATTACGAATCTCAATCTTAAGTTTTTCCTCTTTTTTAGGAGTCAACTCTTCCACAGTTTTATCTGCAAAATAATTCCTCAAAAAATCTCTAATAGGAATTTTTTGAGCTGTAATCTCAGCAGAAGCAACCTTATCATCTTTTTTATATCCAAGGAAAATGTTAACAACAACACTTGCGTGTTCTGCATCACAAGTTCTTGTCTGTATTTCACCTAATGATGTATACCAGTCAAGTTCTTCTGCATATTCCTTAAAATCTTCACTAATTGGAACCTGCTGTGTTTTTGTAGAATTCTTAGTTACAATTTTTACTGTAATCAAAGAAACTGTAACAATAAGAATGACAGCACCTACTCCAAGACCAACATATTTGAGAATAGTAGGGAGAAGTCCTCCAATACCTTTTTTCGCTGGAGTCGCAGCTACATCTGAACCTTCTCCAAGGTCAATATCTGAATCTTCGTCTGCCATCTTTTACCTCTCAAAAACTTTATTTATTATAGTAAAAATAAATCATTAAAAATGACCTTCATCAAGAATAATAATATCTACCCTTCGGTTATATGCCTGTCCTTCAGGTGTACTATTATCAAACTTAGGTCTAGTGTCAGCGTAACCCGCTACACAAAATTTTTGTTCATCTACTCCAAAATCGGCAAGATAATACAAAACGTTTATAGCTCTTTGCGAAGAAAGTTCCCAATTACTGTTAAATTTTTGAATATACTTAACATTTGTAGAGCTATCCTCACTTGAAGCACTTTCATCTTCAATATCTTCATCCAACGCATCAGGAATAACTTCTGAAATCGGAGTATTATCTGTATGACCTTCAATTCTAAATCGTCTATCCTTAATTTCAGGATAATTAAAGAATTCTGACAAATGAAGGAGAGCATCTCTCGTTTCTTCTATATTTAATTCCGCACTTCCTTTCTTGAAGAAGGAATCAGCTGCAAGACTAATTACAACACCACGTTCATCACTTGTAATTGTAATTTTATTCGACTTAACTTCTGGAGCAAATAAACTTACAGCCTTTTTAAATGCAGTTCCAAGATTCTTTCCCTTTTCAAGAGAAGGTAAAGCACTAATTGTATTACCAAGATCTGAAAGACGACCTGAAGACAATGACATACCACCAGTCGGAGATTCAGACTGGTTCATCTGCAAGCTTTCTGTAATTGTTGCAAGTTGAGTAACATCCACTTCTGATGGATTGTACAACATTACGAAGAAGCAGAGCATGAGAGTAATCATATCACCATAAGTACCTAGCCAGGCAGTTGACGGTTTCTCAGGTTCCTTCTTTTCTCTTTTAGCCATTAATCAATCCTTTAATCCTTAAGAACATCAGCTGCAATAGCTTTTCTTGTAGTAGGATCAAGATATGTAAGAAGTTTCTGTGCAATTACACGAGAGTTTTCACCGGCCTGAATTGCAAGTACTCCTTCAATAATCATTTCTTTAACACGCATTTCAGTTGCGTTCTGAGCAATAAGCTTCTGTCCAAGTGGGGTAAGAATCCAGTTGGCAAGCATAGATCCATACAATGTTGTAATCAACGCAACGGCCATGTTCGGACCGAGGGAACTCTTATCTTCCAGGTTATTCAACATACCAATAAGACCTAATACAGTACCCATCATACCGAAACCAGGAGCAAATCCGGCCCATTGGTTAATTACGTTAATCCATTCCATATGACGAGCTTCTATCTGACTCATTTCATTTTCCATAATTGTGCGTACAACTGCACCATCAGTACCATCGATTACAAGACGAAGTCCGCTTTTCATAAATGGATCTTCAAGGTCATCAAGTCCATCTTCAAGAATAAGGATACCTTCACGACGAGCTTTTTCAGAAAGTGAAACCATGTTTTGAACAATTTGCTTTTCACCGAAATCTGGAATCTTAAAACAACGGCTAATAATTTTGAAAACACCAAGAGCTTTACTCAAAGGTGACATAATCAAAATAGCACAGTAAGAACCACCGATTGTCATGAATACAGACGGAACATCAATAATACCACCTAATGAACCACCAGATGTCAAAACTGACATGACGATCATTCCGGCACCACCGATAAAACCGATAATTGTAGATATATCCATTAGTTAACCCTCTTGCTTCTGAATACCTAATTGTTTTCTATAAGCAATAATTCTTTCAGTAACTTCTTGAGGAGAATTCTTAACAACGATTGTATTACCTGACATCATGGTAATTGTAAGATCAGGCCGACACTCCATAGATTCTATCAAGTGCGGATTAAGATAGAATACGGCTCCATTGAGCTTATTCAATTCGATCATATATTAAATTTTCCCCTCTTTATAATTTTGCCATTAAATTCTTTATTTTGCAAGTATTTTATTTAGTTTTTTACTGCGATACTGGTAAATTTCGTCATTTTTATACATTTTTATGCATTTTTTACGTTTTTTTTCATATATTATTGGACTTTTAAATAGGAATATGATATATTTATTAATGTTGATGATTCGTTCCACATTTTGAATTTTATTTTAAAAAACTGGAATCCGTTTAACAGCGTTCCTCCGAAGCTGTTAAACGTTTTTTTTTGCCTTATAGATTTTCTAAAAAATTATTCAAATATAAAATTCCGGTTTCAGTCAAACGATAAAATACATCACTTTCCTCTTCCATTATTTCAGCTTTTCCTTCGGCTATCCATTTTGAAAACAATCCTTCTCCAGTTCCAAGACGAGTATCTATATTTTTTTCAAATCTGGATTCATATTCTGATTTTGAAACACCTTTGCGTAATCTGAAATTCATCATGAAAAATTCAAACTCTTCAACATCTTTATCAATTATTTCAACATTACACGGCACATTTCTCAAAAAATCATTAAAGCCGTCAAATGAATTTAAAATAGCTCTTTTATTAAAACTATCTGTATTCCAAAAGTGAACATATTTTTCTATATCTGTTGTATTAGTATAGCGAATACTTTTATCTTTATAAAAAAAAGATCCGGCAGCTCCACTTCCAATTCCGAAATAATTTTGTAAATGCCAGTAAGTTAAATTGTGAAGACTTTGTGAACTTTCATCTTTTGAAAAATTTGAAACTTCATATTGATGATATCCTTTTTTTTCAAGAATTTTTTTTCCTTCAAGCCAGCATTCATCAGCAGCTGAAAGATCATAATCTATTTGCTTTGATTCAATCTGATCGTAGAGACAAGTTCCTTCTTCAACACACAATGAATAAAACGAAATATGTTCAGGATTGAACTTAATAACTTCTTTTATATTTTCAAGAACATCCTCTTTATTTTCTCCAGGATAACCGGCTATTAAATCACAGGAAAACCTTTTAGAAAAATTTGAATGAATTATTTCTAAAGCTATTAACGAAGTTTCTCGTGTTGCCCGTCTGTTCATCAACGACAAAGTGCTTTGTTTAAGTGACTGAATTCCCAGTGAAAGGCGGGTAATGAATGAGTTTTCAAGAAATGTAACAAGGCTTAAAGTAACATCATCTGGGTTTAATTCAATAGTTGCTTCAAAGCTTTCAGGATTAAATTCAAAACAATTTTGTATTGTGGAAAACAGTTTTTGTAACTGAGTCTCAGAAAGAAGACTTGGTGTTCCTCCACCAATATACAATGTATTAAGTATTTTAAAATCAGAATTCCGGGAATAAAATTTTATTTCATTACATAAAGAATCAACATAACTATCCAGAAGTTTATCAATTCCAGGCTTACTGAAAAAATCACAATATGAACATTTAGATTTACAAAAAGGAATATGTATATAAACCGAAATTCCTTTCTTCATAAAAGTCTGCATTAAAAAAGTCTGATTTTTGTAAATGGAAAATATAAAACCAGAGTTTTTGCAATAACATCATCTTTTTTTATAATTCCCCAATAGCGGCAGTCCATACTTGAAAATCTGTTATCCGCAAGAAGATAGTATTCATTTGGTCCAAGTGTGACAGGTGAAAATTCAGATTTTAAACCAATTGATTCATCCCACTCTGCAGGAAGATTAAAAACTTCAATATCATAAGGTTTCTCTGTAAGTTCAAATTCTGAAAGAAAATGTTTCTCGCCTTCCGGTTTAACATAAACGATAAAATTTTTCATATATATTGTATCACCAGGAACACCGACAACACGACGGAGAGCCATTTTTGAGCTTAAATGATCAGAATCCGAATATAAACCTTTCTGCTGAAAAGTAAAACATCTTATGACAGAGTTAAGAAATTTTTTGGGAATTGAATCTAAAAGGCTATCCTTATCGATAAGAAGAACATCTCCTCTTTTTACCTCCGGAATAATTGGTGTAACAAACAACATTGATTTCTGAGGAATATCCGGAGTCATAGAATTAGAACGTTCCCGTACTGGAAAAATAAGAAATGATAAAATCAGATTAAGTATAATAACAATTCCCAGTATATTAAAAATCCAAAGAAGAATCTTACGCCTTCTTTCTTTTTTCATTTTATATGAGATTGAATACAAGTCACTATTATAACTCTTTTTCATAATGACTTATATTAACATAAAAAAATGCATAAGGGAATACGATAATTTATGTATAAAGAACATATTTTTTTACTTGTTACTATATATTCTTTTGTTTATAATTATTAAATCATGGCAGATACAAAAAAAATTGCAGACAATAAAAAAGCTAGATTCAATTACTCAATAGAAGATTCCATTGAATGTGGAATTGTTCTTGAAGGAACAGAGGTAAAATCCGTAAAATCCGGGAACATTTCTTTTCCGGATGCGTTCGCTGAAATTATAAATAATGAAATCTGGTTAAAAGGCTTTCATATTAGTGAATATTCTTACTCTTCAATTTTTAATCATAATCCTGACCGTGCAAAAAAACTTCTCCTTCATGCCGATGAAATAAAAAGATTAAAAAGGAAAGTTGAAGAAAAAGGTTTTACACTGATTCCCCTTGAATTTTATCTGAAAGCTGGTCGTGTCAAAGTTAATCTTGGATTATGTAAAGGTAAAAAACTTTTTGACAAGAGAGCTTCAATAAAAGAAAAGGATGTAAACAGAGACCTTCAGAGAAATTTCAAAAAGGATCTCCTTTCGTAACAAGAACTTTTATTATTTGTTTAAGTTATGGAGTAAACAAAAAAAGATACATGAAATTAAAAATTAATGTATACAAAAAAGTTATATTATTTCTCATTATGATGCAGGCAGCTTTCTGTTTTTCACAGGAAAAATATAACGTTTACTTTTATGGCGTAATTACTCCATCCTCTCAAGAAAATCAGAAAAACATTACACTTGATTTATTTTCAGCTCAGATAAGAGCATTCCCTGAAATAGAGTTTATTGATAGACGCAACTTTGGCTTTGATACAAATTTCAGTAAACTTTCTGATAACGCTGCTGAAAATATCGATGAAAACTCTATTTTTGAATTAATTCCTGCATCTCAGGATTTAAAAGCTGGAAATAAATCAATTATTATTGTTTCTAAAATTGATAAAACTGATGACGAAAACTGGCAATGCAATATTTATGCAAAAAATTTATATACATCAAAAATTGATACAGCACAGAAAACCTTTGAGTCTTATTACAAAATTCTGACAGAATCCAGAACTTTATTCTCAAACATTTTATCTGCATCGACGAATCAGATTATTTCAACTGGTAATACTTCAAAAAAAATTCAGACGGAACAAATAACAGAATCCTCAATGACCATTGAAGGTATAAGCGGAACATGGACCGGCGAAGAAGGAATTACAAAAATTATTATCATGAGAAGTGGCCGTGGCTTTGTAATTTTCAACAACGGTGCTTCGATGAATATTTCTATTTCTGTAGAAACAACAGCTGAACACACAAAGATGCTTAATATCATTCAGGCCACACCTTTTAATGCATCATATTATCCGGATATTCCTCGTCAGCAGGCACTTGACTTTGCAACAACTGCAAAGCCAATAAAATGGAGTTTCTCATTGACTGGAACAGGTTCACTTACCGGTATTAAAGAAACTCTTGCAATTAATGATTCGGGAAAAATTGAAGAAGGTAAAAAAACCGTTAAATGGGAAAAAGTTAACTGATAACAACGGATCCCTGTCTAAGAACTTTTACAGTACCATTTTCTATAGTTACAATTGTTGAAGCAAGCAAGCCTACACGATCTCCATCATCAATAATCAAATCAACTTCATTGGAAAATTCCTTTTCTAAAATATCAATCTTTTCAATTATTGGAGAACCACTTCTGTTTGCACTTGTAGAATAAACAGGATGTTTTACTTTCTTAAGAATTTCAATAAGCCATGGATCATGGGGACATCTATATGCAGTGTTACCGGAATCATATTTGTTGTGAACAATTACAGTTAAAGGTCCTGGCCACAATTTTAAAAGAGATTCTGGAATTTCATCAGATGTGTAATTAAAGATTTCTTCAGGTGTACCTATCAGCTGAATAAATGGCTTAGTTTCAGCCCTACCTTTTATTTTTTTAATAATTTCAGCAGTATTATGAACTTCATCTACTATGCCGGAAAATCCATAAACTGTATCTGTTGGTATTATGATCACTTTTCCATCATTGAGGGCTGATACACATCTGTCAACAGAAGCTGGATCAGATTTGGTTAACATCATAAACAGGGATTCCTTCAACTACTTCGTAACGCTGTTTTTTACGGAATGAAATATTACCATTTGAAATATCATAAATAAAAAGTAATACAAGTAAAACAACTGCAATAAAGACACCACAGAATTTACAGATTAATTCAGGACAATATGTTACTTCCTTTGCTTTCATAACAGTTCCTGTTTCATAACTCATATCAGAAAGTGAACCAAGCCCTTTGATTTTTACAAGTTTTTCACCTTCTGAAACATATCCAAGT
Organism: Treponema sp.; assembly: GCA_018385415.1. Taxonomy (GTDB): domain Bacteria; phylum Spirochaetota; class Spirochaetia; order Treponematales; family Treponemataceae; genus Treponema_D. The sequence goes on from JAHAZA010000081.1 coordinate 30,719, forward strand.
TTTCGGGCATATGCTGCAATAACTTCTCTGTCATTTTGAATTGCTGTTTTTTCAAGTTTTAATTCTTCATTAATATTTTCAATAACCTGAGTATTAGCACTTATTGATCTTTTCTGTTCTAAAAGTTGATTTGCAGCCCAAATTCCATTTCTACCACATGTAGAACATAATAAAACATATACAATGACGCCAGCTAACACTGCCAGAAGATACTTTGCCTTTTTCATGATACTTTATTATCGGATTTTTTTTATATTTTCTTAAATTAAAATATATGTTATAATTAGAAAAGATATGCTAAAATAAAAGTGTAGATTTAAGCTGTTTCTGCCGATAATTTATCTGATAAAGTATATTCACGCTACAAAAAGGGGATTTTATGAGCGATTCAACAGATACAAATGAACTTGACAACTACGGCGTTTGGGTTAAAAAGCCGCCCAAGGATATTATGCCAGACACCGACGGTCCAGATATTATAGATGACTCATTTTCTTTAGATTCATTAGACGCTGATCTTCCCGATTTTGATTCCATAGACACATCGGCAGGTTCAGAAACAGATGTTACTGAACCTGTTTTTGATATTCCTTCAGAAGACGCACTTGACGACCCTTTTGCAGGTGTTGATTTTGGAAGCAATGATGAAACACAGGAAAGTGCACCAACTGCAGAAGCTCCAGAAGTAGCTGAAGACAACTTCTCTCTCGACGAAATCACCCTTGATGACATAGACTTTGATACAGAACCTGTATCAGAAACTTCTGCAGAAAGCACAACATCAGCAGATGCAACAGAGGAAGTTTCCACTGATTTTGAAATTACTGAAAATCCAGAAACATCATTTGAAACAGAAACTGTAGATATTGATCTTGATTCAATGGAAGATGGAGAAATTGACCTTGACAACTTCCTCAGTGATGATTCTTCAACATCCTCAAGTTCATCAGAAGAAACTGTAGATCTTTCAAGTTTCGGTATGGATGATTCATCAACTGACAGTGTAAATCTTGATGACTTCCTTGATGGCGGAGAATTTTCAGATCTTAATTCTACAGGAACAGGAACAACACAGAAATCTGATGAAATTGTAGACGAAGATCCACTTAACATTAATCTTTCCTTTGATGAAACTGCAAACTCCTTCTCTATTGAAGATGATAGTGAAGAAACATCAGAAAATGAAGAAAGAAGTTCTGATTCAGAAAGAAGTACTGGTGATGACATTGACACAGAATCTATCGATCTTGCAGAATTTGGTGTTGACGAGGAAAACGGTCTTATGACAATGCAGGGACCAGAAGATGCTATCAACCAGGCAAAAGACGAAACAATTAATTATGACCTTAAAGTTAATGTTGATACAGATGAAGGAACAACAGTTTCTATGAGTGATGTTATTGCCGGAACAGTAAATAAAGAACCAGAAATTGAAGAAGAAACAGTAACAGAAGACATAGTTCAAGCTGAAGATAAGCCTGTAATTGAAGAAGCAGCAATGTCAGCTGCAGGTCAACAGATACTTCAGCAGTTAATGGGTGAGCTTACTTCCCTTAAAAATGAAATCAAAGATCTTAAATCTGAATTAACAGACTTAAAATCACAGGAATCAAAAATAAGCATTGAATCTCCTGCTGAAGAAGAAAACACAGGTTTCTTTACAGATGGTGGTGACGATGATACAATCGCACTTTCTGGTGATGAACTTGATAACATTTTGAATTCAGCAGAATTCCTTGAAGAAACAGCAAGCACAGAAGAAACTGAAGACACAACTTCCCCTGTAACTGAAGAATCAATTATTATTGATCAGATTGATGAACCTGTTATTTCTGAAGTAACAGAAGAAGAAATTGAAGAGCCAGAAGAAATTACAGAGCCAGAAGTAATTGCAGAGCCAGAAGTAATTGCAGAACCAGAAGAAGTTATTGCTGAACCAGAAGAAGTTACAGAACCAGAACCTGAAATTAAAACAGTATCAAACGGACAGTTTGCTACTACTATCGATGAAGATGTATTTAGTGACAACTCAATTTTTGAAGAACCTGCTGATGATAATGTTATCATTGAAGATCCAGTAATTGAGGAATCTATTACAGAAGAAGCTGACATTGAAAAAACAGAAGAAATTACAGCAGAAAATGAAATCAGCGAAGAACTTCCTGATGAAATTGAAATTCCTCGAATTGAAGATATTTCATCAGATTCAGAAATCCTCGTTTCAGATGACTCATCTTTGACAATTGATACTACAGGAATTGATGATGAAATCACTATCAGTCCAATTGATGAAATGTTTGAAGATGATACATCAATTGAATCAAACCTTACATCTGATAAACTCAGCTATATTTCTGAAGATAAAGATAATCCAGTGAAAACAGAATCTCCTGCAGAGGAATCAATCGGTGATCTGGATTTACCTTCTCCATCTTTAGACGATATTGATGAAGAACCTGTAATCGAAGAAACTTTAATTGAAGAACCTATTGAGTCGAAGGTAATTTCGGAACCAGCTCCAAACGGAGAAATACCAGGAGATTTAAAACAGGAAATCAAATCCGTACTTTCATATATGGATCAGCTTCTTGAAAACCTTCCTGAAGAAAAGATTTCAGAATTTGCTCAGTCAGAACATTTTGTAACATATAAAAAACTTTTCCAGGAACTTGGTCTTTCATAATGGGTTTACTTTCTCGGATTAATAATTCCGGTTCCCTTAATGGAACTTCTAAATCTAATTCTATTAATAAAAATGGAACCGGACTATTAGCAAGAGCAACAGCAACGACAAATAAAACTTACTCCTCATTTCAAGAATGGGCAAAATCTAATGGTTTTTCCCATTGCGGTATTTTTTCGATTGTTCATGGAATGATGGTTATTACACAAGCTTTCGGATTAGACAGTCAGACAGTGGCTAACTCTGTTTCATCACGAGATTTCTGGAAAGGAATATTATCTACAAAGGCTGTATTAAACTATTCCAAGAAAGATAATGAACTTTATAATTTTCTTCAATTTTTTTCATTTGATTTAAAAAGTTCAATACAACATATAAGTTTATTAAAAATAAAAAACAATTCTGATTTTTCTGTTTTAATGGTTTATAATACTG
>JAHAZA010000057.1 GCA_018385415.1 Treponema sp.
AACCGTCCTTCAAAAAGGCTTCACTTCGTTGCAGAATTTTTTGAAGGAGCGAACCCACGCTCCGCCTGTCTTTTTTTTTTCTTTACTTGTCAGGTTAATATTATATCCTAAGCATAGGAACAGGCTCCCGCGTGGAACCGTCCTTCAAAAAGGCTTCACTTCGTTGCAGAATTTTTTGAAGGAGCGAACCCGCGCTCCGCCTGTCTTTTTCATTTTCTTCTTATATCTATACATTTACCTTGAAAATCACTATAATTTACTGCAAATTATGGAAAAGTCTGCACTTTTTTGTACTTTTTCGTCTTAATGTGACAATTTTATTAGTAAAGGTATATATATGGAATTTAGAGAATTTAATTTGGATTCGCGTTTGATGGAAGGAATCCAGAATGCCGGTTATGTGAATTGTACACCGGTACAGGAGCAGGTAATCGCTTGCGCAAATGATGGAAGTGACTTGTATGTTCAGTCACAGACAGGAACTGGAAAAACAGCTGCATATTTGATTGCTGTTATGCAGGAAATTTTAACAAAGCCTGAACTTAAAGGAAAAAAAGTTCTGGTACTTGTTCCAACTCGTGAACTTGCAGTTCAGGTAGAAATGGAATGTAAAACACTCTGTGAAAAAACAGAACTTAAACCATTCAGCTTTTATGGTGGAGTCGGATATGAAAAACAGGTTAATGCAATTGAAAAAGGTGTTGATATTCTTCTTGCAACTCCTGGCCGTGTAATTGACCTTCTAGAACAGAATAAACTTGATCTTTCAAATGTAGGTTTTGCAATTATTGATGAAGCTGACCGTATGTTCGACATGGGATTTTATCCAGATCTTCGTATTATCCTTAAACATCTTCCTGCTGCCGAAAATCGTCAGACAATGCTTTTCTCTGCAACACTTAACACTTATGTAAAAAATCTTGCATGGGAATATACGCGTGACGCAAAAGAAATCACAATCGAAGCTGAAAATATTACAGTTGATGAAATTGATCAGGAATTGATTCATGTTTCAAGTGATGAAAAAACAAAGCTTCTCGTAGGAATTCTTCAGAGAGAAAAACCTGAAAGCACAATCATTTTCTGTAATACAAAGAAAGGCTGTGAAATCATCGGTAAACGACTTTCGATGAACGGCTTTTCTTCAGAATACATTATCGGTGATATGCAGCAGTCACGCCGTCTTAAAGTGTTGAATGACTTTAAAGAAGGAAAAGTTTCAATTCTTGTTGCAACTGATGTTGCAGCCCGTGGTATTGATGTTAATGACCTTGCAATGGTTGTAAACTATGATCTTCCTAATGAACCTGAAAATTATGTTCACCGTATCGGTCGTACAGCACGTGCAGGAAAATCAGGTAAAGCTTATACATTCTGTTCTGAAAAAGATGTATATGATTTAATGCCAATTGAACGCTATATCGGTAAATCAATTCCATCACGTGTATGTAACAGCGAAATGCTTGGTGAAGATAAGAGTGAAGGCGTTTACATTAAACTTGATTCTTATGGTGAAGACCGCCGTGATGACAGACGCGCTGGCGATCGTCGTAATGGTTATGATAACCGTAATGGTGACAAACGTCGTAGTGGTAAAGGCCATGATGGTAACAGAAGAAATGGTGACAACAAAAAACGTGCTTCTAATTACAAAAAAGATGGTTACAACAAGAACAAAGGGCCTCGTGAAGAAAAGCAGGATCTTTCAAACCTTACATTCGAAGAAAGAATGGAAGTATACAAGAAAAAGTATGCTAATTCTTCAGAAGGAAAGAAGTCTTACGACAACAAGAATTCTAAGAACAAGAAATACAATAATAAAAACAGTATAAAGAACAACAATAAACCACAGAACAATGGCAATAAGTCAAATGTTAAAGTTTATGACAGTTCAAAAAAGGGTGTGCAGAGTCAGGGACTCTTTGCTCGTATCAAAGCATTTTTTTCAAAAAAGGGTAAATAATGATTACAGTAAGTGATGTTAGTTTAAGATTCAGTGAAAAACCACTTTTCAAAGATGTTAACTTAAAATTTACAAGTGGAAACTGTTACGGAATTATCGGTGCCAATGGTGCAGGTAAGTCTACATTCCTTAAAGTGTTGTCTGGAGAACTTGAACATGACTCTGGAACAATAACAATGACTCCGGGAGAACGTATGGCTGTTCTCAAACAGGACCACTTTGCATATGACGAATATTCAGTAAAAGATACAGTAATGATGGGATTTCCTAAACTGTATGAATGTTCTAAAGCTCGTGAAGCAATTTATGAAAAAGCAGACTTTACAGAAGAAGATGGAATCAAGGCTTCTGAGCTTGAAGGTGAATTTTCTGAACTTGGCGGTTGGGAAGCAGAAAATCAGATTGAACAGATGCTCTCAGGTCTTGGACTTGAAGAAGAACATCATGACAAGATGATGAGCGACCTTGATGAATCTCAGAAAGTTCGCGTACTTCTTGCACAGGCATTGTTTGGAAACCCTGATATTCTTCTTTTGGATGAACCTACAAACGGTCTTGACCTTGAATCGATCTCATGGCTTGAAGACTTTTTGATGGAATTTCCAAATACAGTAATCGTAGTTTCACATGACCGTCACTTCTTGAATGCAGTTTGTACTTACATTTGTGATATCGACTACGGAAAAATTTCTCAGTTCTCTGGAAACTACGACTTCTGGTATCAGATGAGCCAGATCATGCAGAGACAGGCAAAGGACCAGGCTAAAAAGCGCGAAGAAAAAATGGCTGACCTTAAAGAGTTCATCCAGCGCTTTGCTTCAAATGCTGCAAAATCAAAACAGGCTACAAGCCGCAAAAAGATTTACGATAAACTTGCATTGGAAGAACTTCCTGTTACAAGCCGTAAGTTCCCTTATGTACACTTTAAGGCTGACCGCGAAATTGGAAACAATGTTCTTGAATGTAAAAAGCTTAATTACACAGAAGACGGAATTCAGCTTTTGAAAGACTTTGACTTGTTTGTAAACCGTACAGATAAAATTGCATTTGTCGGAATTGAACATAATTCAATTTCTGCATTGTTTGATATTATCACAGGAACAAAGAAAGCTGACTCTGGTGAATATTACTGGGGACAGACAACTTCAAACACATATCTTCCTCGTGACAATGCATCATACTTTGCAAATGATTACAATATTACAGACTGGCTCCGTCAGTATTCTCCTGATCAGGATGACGCATATGTACGCGGATTCTTGGGAAGAATGCTTTTTTCTGGCGATGAATCGTTAAAGCCTGTAAAAGTTCTTTCCGGTGGTGAAAAGGTTCGTTGTATGCTTTCAAAGCTTCAGCTTTCTGGAGCAAACGTTTTGATTCTTGATGACCCTACAAATCACCTTGACCTTGAATCAATTCAGTCATTGAACGAAGCACTTACAGCATTCCCTGGTGTAATTCTCTTTAATTCACATGACCATGAATTTGTTCAGTCTATTGCAAACCGTATCATTGAAATTACACCAAACGGAGTAATTGACCGCATGATGCCATTTGATGATTACCGTGCAGATGAAACAATCATTGAAATGCGAAATAAGTTCTACGAAGGAACTGGAAAGAAAGTCAGATACTAATGATCATTCATGTAGAAGACTTATCAATGAGCGGTGTAGATGTTTATGCAAATCTCACCGAGCGTGAATTAAGAAATTCTTAC
>JAHAZA010000084.1 GCA_018385415.1 Treponema sp.
GGGAGGGGGTGTTTATTATTTGACCCCTCCCCTATGCTTTTGTGTTTGTAATCAAGCGTGGTTTGGCACTTAAAACGTACAAAAACATAGAGAAATAGAAAAATTTTCGAAATATTTTATTAAAAAATCGAAAAACATTTAAAAATAAAAACACAAACAGAACACATGAAGTAAAATGAGGAATAAGGTTGGAATTAATAATAGTAATAATGTGTTCTGTTTGTGATTTTTAATAAAGTTTTTATTCGATAAGGTCTATTCTTTCCACTTCTACGTCTCTATCCAGAATTGTGTATAAATCTGGATTGAATTCTACAATCTCTTGCATAGCCATGTAAAATTGTTCGTCATTTAATTCAGTTGTTGAAACATTTGGAAACAAAGAATGTGCAATTCTTTCCAAATAAGAACAAGTATGATATTGATGACGAACATCAGTGTCAAAGAAATACCAATTATCGAAATCTTCGTATGGATTGAAAGGATTATCTAATGTAGTTAAGAAGTGTTCGGTAATAACTGTCTTCATTAGTTTTCATCTCCTTTCAAATATTTAGAAATTGTGCTAGTAGAAACATTCATCTTTTCAGCAATATCAGCAATTGTATAACCTGAATTCTTCATAGAACGAATTGTTCCTATCTTTGCAGCTGTAAGAGCAGGTGTATCTTTTTTAGGAGTTGCTAATTTTCTGACAACATCCATATCCGCATTGTTAAGCATTCTACTCAACTTTGTAGCCGATATGGCATGTGCCTGTACTGCTTCCCATTCCTTATCAGTAAAGGTTATCTGTATCTTTTTAGCTCCTACATCGCTTCTTGCTTCGTTAAGGGTTCTGGCTTTTATCTTTTTGAATTTATCTTTCTTATCCTTATCATATAGACTTGGGTCATTCTTAGTTAAAGTTTCTATACGGGTATTAGCCAGTACCTGGGCCCTACGCTCTAGTGGTTTATTCTTCTCTGCTAGGTTTAACTTAGCATTAAGTGTTGCAACTTCTTTTGCATATGTCTTTGCTGCTTGCGAATCTACCTTATACATGTCCATTGATAGGGACTCTTTACGGGCAGAATTAGACAACGCAACCATTTTATTAATATGTTTTGCATATGCAAGTTCTTGTGGTGTACCTAAACCAAATCCGTTTTCATCTTTAGGACCTGACATAAGTTTTCTTGCATCGTCCACTAAATCTAATGGAGAAACTTTAGTGGTTCTCTTCTTCTCAATAAGTATCTTATTTCCATTCTCATCAAGAACTGGATTACCTTTTGAGTCTTTCTTATAAGTTTTATAAGTTGCTCCAGTTTCACGATATAGCATCTTTCCAGATTCTGGATCACCTTTACCAAATGAACGAACTAACTTTCCATCTTTGTTATACTTAACAGTTTCTAGTTCATTAACTTGTACTGTTGCATTTCCAAGTTTAGATAATAAAGTTGTAGAACTACCATATCCTTTTTTACTATCAGGATTAATCTGATATTTTTTCTTTAATTCTTCTATACCATTAACTTTTTCTGATAATTTCCAGTTAAGTTTATGCTTTTCAGAATCAATGATGACCATAGAATGCTTAACTGCTCTTGTTATTTCTTCAGTAGAAGCGCCTTGAACATGCATATCTGTTATCAGATTTGTAACAATTCCCATTTGCTTCTGTTTCTGATCAGGTTTAATAACTTTCATACCTTCGTATGCTGGATATTCAGCACTTGGATTAAAACCTTTAAGTCCTGGATATCTGTTGTTATTATTAATATCATCGGTATCAATCCTAATCTTTCCACTTAATGGAATTACTGTACAGTTATCTCCATCAAAGTCAGCACCAGAAAGAATACTAGCTGAATTACTATTAATACCAATTGCATCAATAGCATTTCCTAATATTTTCTTAGCTTCTGCATTTTTATTATTTACAGTAAGAATTGGGATTTCAAATATTCCACCATGTGGGTAACGAACAAGAGCAACTTTAGTTTGATCTTTAATTGTAGGACAATAACATTCATTATCTTTCAAAGATGGAATTGCCATAAGAACTTTAGTTTCCTGTCTTGGTAATGATGCTGCATCAAGATGTCTTGCAGCTTTATCACAACTTTTAGCAAAATCTTCAAGTAACTTTTGTTTAACAACAGGATTATCTAAAGCCATTATTCTTTCATAATCTTCAACTTGTTTTTTATAAGTTAAGTCTAACTGATTATTAATAAGTTCTAATCTTTGTTTAGAAAGGAACTGAGCTGGCAATCTTTTAGAGTAATTTGCCCAATCACCTTCTTCGTTAAGTTTGTTTAATGCACCAAGACTAAATCTTTCACCTTTAATCTTATTTTTATCATCAAGTACATAAATATCACCTTGCTTAACAAATTTACCAGATTCATCTTTATAGTAATTCTGCCCATTTGCTTTGATGACAGCTCCAAAAGGATATTCTTTGTCATCTTTCATTGGCTTTAATGCACCTTCAAGTCCTTTTTCTTTAGATTTATTACTGTAAACGCATACATCATAACCTTTTGGAATAGAATCATCATAAAATGCCATTCCTTTACAATATAATTTATCATCTACAGCAATTCGAACTTGTGCATAAGTTGAATTACCAAGAGAAAGGTCTTTAACTCCTTCTCTAATACCAATCATTCCATCTCTAGCTGTTCCGCCATCTTCATCAAACATAACAAATACTCTATCTGATGAAATAGATTGTGGATAATGTATCTTTTGATATTGCAAGCCATTATTTGGTGAATAACCATCTAAAGGTTTAATTTCATCTCTATTAAGCCAAGCATCTTTTACTGTTGTACCTTCTGGTGCAATATATTTTAATGTTGTGCTTTTACCAGGACTATTTGGCTGTGGTACACTTAAAGTTCCAATAGCATATCCTTTATCTTGAAGCATTAATAAAGCCGTATCGAATGTTGTCTGTGTTACTCCAAAAGTTAAATTAGCACCTTTTCCGATATCAATCATCTCGCCATTTTTAACTTTTTCTTCAAGAACATCTACAACTGTTTGAAGAGTCTGGTTTCTAAGTTCTCCATCTCTTTTTAGCCATCCTCTAATTGTAGATTCGGGAAGCGGATTATCATTTCCACCAATACGTCTACCAATCTGTTCATTTGTCAAATATTTCTCATTTTTAAGATATCTTGCCCAATTAATAAGAGCAGCTTCTTCCTCAGCTTGAGCTATACTTCTTCTCATTCTGAATTCATTTTGAGATATATTTAACTTTTTAGCCATTTCAGATTCTGAAAGACCTTCTTGTTTCCATAGTTCATATTTTTCATTGAACTTAAGATTTTTTAACACAGATTCTTTTATAGAACCATCTTCATTTCTGTACTTTGCGCCAGTAAGCCAAGGATATCTTCCACTATGTGGTATTCTTCCTACGTGTGGTGTTCCACGATGATACAACTCATTATTCATTTTTAATTCTCCTCAATTTGAATTTTGGATATAATTTTGTCTGCTGTTATTATTTTGTCCATAATTGGAACTATGTCATCTGCATGTGGTTCCAAAGTAAAAATATCATTGTTTTGATAAATCCTTAATTCCATATCAATTTCAGCTGGTTTCTGATCATACTCTAAACAAAATAAAGCAGCATAAATTTCAAGCTGCTCAAAGTGTGCTGGAATTTTTCCAGTTTTCAAATCATGTATTCTTAAAAAATTATTTCTAAAACAAATAGAATCAGCTGTTCCAAAACAATTATTTGAATAATATAATATTTGCTCAGTATTCATTTTATAGCCAATTGCATCATTAACATACATATTGAGCGTGTTACCATTGTCTGGTAATTTAACACCTAACTCAATCAATTCAGATGCTAAGAAATGTAATCTTGTACCTTGTTCTTTTGCAATCTGACTGTAATACATTTCTGCAATTTTATCTTCGCTATAATTTATCCAGTGATAGTTACTTGCGCCTAGAAATGCATGTTGATTTTTTAGGTTGTAATGCTTTGCAAAGTTCATTAAGTATATCCTCCTCATTTTCAGGAGAGATAAATTTAGCAAAACTCATTTTGTTCATCTTTTTGACATAATAATCTTGATTAGGTTGGTGCTTTGCTTTTAAACTCTTTTTAACTTCTAAAGCTGCCCATCTCTTTTTATACAAGATTAATAAGTCTGGCATTCCCTGAATATAATTAGGGTCTGTCTTTAAGACTATACAACCATCTAAACGTTTCCTAATTTTTTTAATGAGGGATGCCTGAAATTTTCTTTCTAACATCTTAATCCTCCAAAAAATAATAGAGATAGATTAAGTTTTATCCGTGACGAAGCCACCGATACTCTAATTTATCTCTATTTTTATCTTTCTCTCTATAATAGGAGCTGTTTTTTTCGCGATTGTAAAAATATAAGTTTTGTTAACCTCCCGTTACAAATCTAGTTTCATTAAACTTCTTCTTACTCTTTAGAGCTTTTGATATTGCTACATCAATTCCACTCCTAGACTTTAAATGATAATAATACAAATCTTTATAAGGAGTATTTAATCTGTTGATTCTTCCAGATGCTTGTTTCATAACTTTATATGAGTAGTTCTGACTAAAGAATATAATTGTGTCTGTTGTTATACAGTTCCAAGCTTCACTACCAGCTGTATATTGAACAAAGTAAACCCAACGTGTTGATTCAGGAACTGGTTGATGTTTATGCCCATTCCATTCAGCAACAGTAAAAACTGTTTTATCAAATAATTGATGAAGTAGTTCAAGTTCATAATCAAAATTATAAAATATAATTACTCTGTTCTTTTCAAGTGCAATGTTATACACCATATTCAATCTGTTAGGATGTGAATTAACAATTTTTCTAGCTTCATAACAAAGTTCACTTGCATTCTCAATTGGTTCGCCCTTCTCATTATTCCAACGATACTTAAACAAATCTTTATAAGCTCTAGAATCATATTCAACAAATACATCTTCATGATGAATTATTGTGGACCTTTCAAATTCCATATCAACTAATATACGGTTTCTTAATCTCAGCAATCTTCCAGTGTTAATATATCTATCAACTTTTGGAAACTTCATTCTGTAATCATAAATTACATGTTCATTTATGAATTCTGTTTTATTTTTATAAAAACCATTTGCTACGAATACTGGAATATAATCCATCCAAGTGTCACCAGGTGTTGCGCTTAATAAAATCCATTCATTAGATTTTGTTATCTTATAAAACGCTTTAACCCAAGCTCCTGAACCAACAACTCTTTGCTCATCAAAAATAAAGAACGCATCTTTTACTTCGATATATTTCTTTATGTTATTCCAACTATCAATAACAACATCGAAGTCATATTCGTTTTGTGAAGAAGAAAGAAGGAAGGGTACTAATTCCCCTTCCCACTCTTTTTCATCTCTTTTTCTTGCAGTTGTAATAATGTATAACCTTTTTGGATTATTCATTTTTTCATATGGTTCAAGTTTTCCACCTTGTTGAATGAAGTAGTAAGCCAAGCCTGTTCTCGACTTACCACTTCCAACATCACCACAAAGGATGCAGCCATTTCTCATTTTTTTAATAGCATCTTGCTGATGCTTATACAGGCTTATCCCCATTTTCATTTATTCCTTCATTCATTCCTTTAATAAAATTCATAACATTCTCAAATCCACTTAAAGGATTCTTTGCTATTTCAACACATCTACAAATTCTATCTATAATTGCATAAGCAAATATTAAAGATATAATTATTAATATTAATAACTGAGTACTACTTATTGATGTTATCATTTGTCTCTCCTTTCAAAAATATAATTAAACAAATGGTATTTCTTCATCATCTAAATCATCATATTCATACTTAGAAGCAAACTCATCTTCGACAACTGTAACATACATTGTCTTAACATAAGCTGAAATTCCTGATCTACCATTCATTTCATACTGATAAGGAGTAATAACAATATCAACATTCGAAATCTCAGCATAGTCGAGCTGTCCAACTGTATCTTCATTGAGTAATGTCTTATTCTTGCTTGTGCAAAGATAAATATGAGGTGGAATATTATTATATGAAACCTTTACACTAATAAAATGTGCTGGCTCTTCATCAGAATCTGGACTTTGATTGAACTGTTTAATATTCCATCCTTCTCTCTTTAATTCATTAGCGAATTCAGGGTCTTCAATTACAACTGAAAAACTTCTCTTTCCTCCCTGTGAATTAAATTTATCTGGTTTCCCGGATAAATTTCTAAATACGATTCTCGCATTCTCAATCTTAATGTTTTCAATATTCTTTGCCATAATAAATCTCTCCTTTTCTAATCATTTGCTACAAACCATTCAAAGTCACAATATTTACTTATGTCTTTGACGGCTGCATCTACTAATTTTGTGTAATAGCTCTTATCAATCATATCTTCTATTCCTTCACTTTTAACCATATCTGATTCAAGCCATCTATAACCTTTAGTTCCTACTGCTGCCGAATACTTATCATCTGCAAACCTGAGAAGTTCGCCTGCTCCGCATCCAGGCTGCATTGGACAGAACTCTCCAACTTTTCCAACAAAATGATAATTGTGTTCATCTTCACCTAATCCTTCATTGAAATCCAAATATAATGCACCTTTAACTTCCTTAATTTCGCACATATCTTTGAATGTGATAGGTTCATGACTAAACAAAGTCTTAAACACATAAGGTTGCTGGAACTGAGCTGCTGTTGCTGTCCATTCTCCTTTATGGTTTCCATTGATATCATCATTAGAATATTTAGCAATATAAGTTGAACCATTAACAATACAAATCTTACTATATGTTGCTTCATGTTCAAACTCATAACCATACTTTCTTGCAAACTCCATACAGAACTGAATAATTTCAGGTGTTGCATTTGCAATCTTTACAGAGTCTGTCTTAAAATGAAATGGTGTAAATCCTCTTTTGATAATTTCATGTTTTAGTGTAACCATAAAAAGAGCTCCTCGTAATGCAACAATATTATTTACATTACGGACGTCCCTAAAAGGATTATCAAATTTTGCTGATGTTAAACCATATACTGAGTTAATAGGAATTTTTAAAGCTGTTGACAAAGCCTTTGCTTGTTTCTCGTCATCTAGATACTCACTGAATGCTCCGTCAAGCATAGATTTGGCTGTATCCCAATCTTTATGTTTAATTGCTATTCGAGCATTTACTAAATCTCTAAATCTATCAGTATACTCTCCAAAGCAATCCATAGCTAAAATTGAATGTGGATGCATAGATGCAATATCTAATAATGCTACATCTGTATATACACCTGGTTCAGCATAAACATATCCACCGAACCCAACATCTTCACCCATGAACATATTCTGATACTTGCCATTTTCATCTTTAACTAATTCATATTCTGGGAAAGCTTTAATGAAATCATTCTTGACTTCATACTCAACCCCATCTGGATAATAACTCTTTCCTGTCTTCAAATCTGTATAGATTAACTGTGGATGTCTGTCATTTCCAAATATAATTCTAGTTGTTAACGAATTAGTAGTATCATTTACACATGAGTTTGTTCCTGAATGTTTAGCAATTGCTACAAGAATTTCTCTTGCTTTGAAATCTGCTTGTGTAGATTCCCAAACCGCTTCTGTTGCAAATACATCACTCTTACAATATTCAGCAACTTCATCCCATATCTCTTCTGGAACTGGCTGGTCCCAAGCTAAACCTAACTCATGATGCTTGATTAATAAATCCGGATGATTCTTATTCCATTCATCTTTAAGCTCTATTTCCCATTTCTTCAAAGATTGTTTGGTTGTTGGATAGTCTAACGTATCTGTATAACTATAGTTATATGCTTCACCAAAGAATCCTGTAGACTTTTCTCCTTTCTTTGTGTTAATAATCTTCTGAGAAAGATTAAATAACTGTTCATTTGTATAACCCATCATTCTTGCATGAAGAATATGATTATCATATCGTCTACAGTTATGTCCTATAAGCTTAAACTTCAATAATGCTTCTACTTCCTTAGGAGTTGGATTAATCATCTTAATAATAGATGTATCATCTCCAACCTTTTTCCAATCTATAACAAATAGATTTGGAAAAACTTCAACATCATATACAACTAAAGGACTATCACCCCAGTCAAGAACTTCACTTGGTTCATCAGACTTAAAATGCATCTTGTTAACTATTTTCAAACATGCATCAGCCTGATTATGACTATTTGATGCAAATACTATTACGGCATTCTGTAAATCACTTACGTCATACTTCATTCCGCTGTTATATGCATCAGTTAATAATTTATTAATAAAGTCTATACTTGGTTTGGTGTTTGCATGATATTCTTTATTAAGATTTTTCTTAATCATCACACGTAATAGCTTCTCAGACTTTATTGTTTCAAAATTCACCATATCACCATCCTTCACCTCCCGTAATGGCAAACCACAATTGATTGTCGCTATAGGAATGTCATTACACTTTACAAGCTTTCTCCTAAGAGAACTATTTCCAGTGAAGACTTTAACCTCAATATTGTCATCATAAACTCTACTAAGTGTATTTACGTCCCCATCGTAAATATAATGTAAATGTAATCCATTTCCACTCTTACTTGTTTCAGCATAAGTTTTAGGAAAACTCTTTGCTGCTTCTAAATTCTTTTCGAGTGATTTTTCACCATTCTCGTCTTTCAAATCAAAGTCTATAACTATATGATTCTCTGGTACTCGAATATAATGTAATTTGGTTGTGTCGATATCAGCTAGACAAGTTTTAACATTCTCCCATTTCTTAGAAGGTGTTTCTTTATCATTGGCATACTGTGCATAACAATCTGCAAGTTCTTCATCAAGAATTGACTTTTGCTCTGTAAGCTTTATCCAATTATTCATTTTAATCGGCTTAAAATCTTCGATACGTTTCATCTTGTCAAATCTAAAACCATAATAATAACTTCTAAGCTGAGTTCCGTCATTGAGCCTAATATAATCTTTATATTCTTTGAAATAATTCTTTAACTCTTCTCTAAAGACATACATTGGCATCTTAAAATTATAACTACTATCATCACAATACTGTTTATACATCGAATAAGCTGACTTAAGTGTGACTCCACCATCTCTAGTGAATTCTTCTTGATAACTTTCTACGAAGTTAAAGAATGGGTCTGTCTTATACATCATATCAACAGGTTTATATTTGTTATAATAATTTTTACCCATCTCATTGTATAAGTTCAAACAATGATAAGCGATACCACTAAGTTCATATTGTATCTGTTCTTTTAGTTCCAAATACCTTGATGGTTCTACTTTATTACCTGTTGGCCTTACATCGATTAATCTTCGTATAATACCAGCTTTAGCATCTGTAATCTTTACAGGCTTATTTGTACCCATAAATAACATACAGTTAACTCTCATTGGATATGCTGATTTATATTTTTCATTAATCATTATTTCCTCATGAGATATAATGCTATTTAATTTACTGTTATCTTCAATTTTACTTAAATCGCCATCGTGCTGAATAGCAATTAATGGATTTGACTTGAATGCTTCTGTTGCAAACATATTCGACGACTGCGTTAATGATTTAGCTTCAAAAGTCGTATAATATCCTGTGAATAAATCTTGAATAATATTCAGAAC
>JAHAZA010000088.1 GCA_018385415.1 Treponema sp.
ATATTATAATTTAAAATTATAAAATGATTAACTCTCTAGATGATTAAATAAAATTTATAATTGCTCTTTATACGAAAGGAGATTACACAAAGCATCTATTCTTCCGAGTGCATATTATGTAATCTTATTATTCCACCGTCACCGATTTCGCCAAATTTCTAGGTTTATCTGGATCAAATCCACGCTGAATTGCACAATAATATGCAAAAAGCTGGGCGGGAATAATAGTCAACAAACTTACTAAAGTAGAACTACATTCAGGAATCTTAAAAATCTCATCCGTTTTTCCATCAAAAGCACCGCTATTATCAGGAGTAATAACTAGAACCGTCGCGCCTCTACTCTTTACTTCAACCATATTAGAACCAATCTTTTCATAAAGTTTTGGTTCACTTGCAATGGCAACGACAAGTGCTTTATCATCAATCAAGGCTATTGGTCCATGTTTAAGTTCACCGGCCGCGAATGCTTCAGAATGCATATATGAAACTTCTTTTAGTTTCAAAGCACTTTCCAAGGCTGTTGCACTATCAAACTGACGTCCAATAAAGAAAACTTTCTCTTTATTGAACTGCATACTTGCAAACTTTTGAATAACTTCCTGTTCTTTTAAAATTTCTTCTATTTTACCAGGTATTTCTTCAAGTTCTGAAAGTAGTTTTGATACATCCTCTTCAGAAAGAGTTCCGCGTAGTTTTCCTGCTTTTATTGCCAGTAAGAGAAGACATAAAACCTGTGTTGTATATGCCTTTGTAGATGCAACAGCAATTTCTGGGCCTGCAAGAGTGTAAATTACATCATCTGCTTCGCGGCTTACTGTTGAACCCACACAGTTAGTAATTGCAATAACTTTAAGTCCTTCTTTCTTTGCAAGACGCAAGGCACTCAAAGTATCTACAGTTTCTCCAGACTGAGAAATAACTATAAAGATGTCATCTTTATCAAGTATCGGGTCTCTGTACCGAAACTCGGAGGCAACATCTACATCAACCTTAATCCTGGCAAGTTTTTCAAATGCATACTTAGCAACAATACCGGCGTGATATGCTGTACCACAAGCTGTTATTACAACACGTTTTGTTTTTTTCCAACTTACATCAATACTGTTTTCTTCAAAGTAAACATCTGTTGCCTTTCCATTGCCGTCTTTTATGATTCTAGGACGCATTGTATCTTTACAGGCTTTTGGCTGCTCATTAATTTCCTTAATCATAAAATGAGGATATCCGCCCTTCTCTGCCGCATCCATATCCCATTCAACATGACTAGGCTGTTTTACAATCTTATTTCCTTCAAAATCAAAAAGAGAAACATGGTCTATATACAAAACAGCAATTTCTTTTTCATCAAGATAGTAAACATCGCGAGTATGCTCCAGAAGGGCTGGAACATCAGAAGCTATAAAGTTTTCGCCCTTTCCAAGACCTACTACAAGAGGACTTTCCTTTCTGGCGCAGATAATTCTGTCCGGATAATCCTTGCAAAGAACACCAAGAGCATAGGAACCTTCAAGCTTATGCAGAGTTCGAATTACTGCCTGAAAGATATCTTTATCCTGTTTGTATTCCTTATCAATCAAATGAACAATAACTTCTGTATCAGTCTGAGACTTAAAAACCACTCCCTGATTTTGTAAATCTGCTTTTAAGGCAGCATAATTTTCGATAATTCCGTTATGAACAATCGAAATTGTACCATCCATGTTAGTATGAGGATGGCTATTTTCATCACTTGGTTCCCCATGAGTTGCCCAGCGAGTATGACCAATTCCCATAGAACTTTTTATTGTTTCATTTGCAATTTTTTCTTCAAGGAACTTAAGAGCACCTTTGCACTTACGAACGAGAATATCTTCACCCTCAAGAACTGCAATACCCGCACTGTCATAACCGCGATATTCTAGTTTTTTCAGGGCGTTTATGAGCACCTGAGTTGCATTTTTGTTACCTACGTAACCTACTATTCCACACATATTATGAACTATTCCCCTTTTTTGTTACATTCTTCCATCAAGGAACTTTCCAGTTTCCTTATGATTAAAATTAGGAATCATCTCGTTGAACAAGTCAATCAATTCACCGCGAGTCCACTCGCCTTTTTTCTTCATGGCTGCAATTGTATTTGTGAAATGCTGAAGTTTTTCTTCATCATAACAGACTTCATTTTTTATTACGCCAAGAGAATCAAATTTGTCCATAACTATCGTTTCGTTTTCCGTATAAAACTCTTCAAAATCCTTTTCACCAGTCGTATCGCTTTTAAAGAAATAAACTGGATATTTGTGATGAGCCTTCAGTTCACCTACTCTTGCACGAGCTTCATCTTCTGTTGCACACTGAACAGGCTCATAACCCAAGCTTTCAAGATATTTTTCTGCAATGCTTGAAAAAGTTACAAGATTCAAATCGTGGTCAAGTTTAGGAAAGAACAAATCCCTGTTTTCACCAAGCAGACAGCTCATAAGGCAAAGTTCTCCGGCTTCTTTTGGAGTAACAAAATAACGGCGAACATCATTTGGTGCTGAAAGAGGCTGACCTTTATCAAGACGACGGTTAAATCCGTAAAGAAGGCTTCCGTCACTGAATGCTACATTTGCAAAACGAGCCGTAGATACCGGCATTTCTACAGAACGACGGTTAAGATAGAACTCCATAATGCGTTTTGAAGCTCCCATCATGTTTACAGGATTTGCAGCTTTGTCTGTTGACACACAGAAATATTTTTTTGCACCACATTCTTTTGCCATAATCATAGTGCTGTCTGTGTTGAAGATGTTTGTATCAATCATGCGCATAAGTGTGAACGGATCTTTTTCCGAACGAACATGCTTCAATGCAGATGTATTAAATACATAATCATAACCACCAATGCGTTTTTTTTGCTCGTTGATAAAGGCTCGGAAAATCTCGCTTCCACAATCTAAAGCAAAGGTTGCAAACTCACCGTCACCATAGCCGACAGATGAACGAATGTCACGAACAAGCTCAACCATGTTATTTTCAGAAATATCAATAACATGAAGAACTTTTGGATTTCTATGGAAGATTTCCTTACAAATTGCAGAACCGATTGTTCCTGCACCACCAATTACGAGAAACCGAGAATTACCTACAATTTCTGAAAGCGTTTTTTCATTGTTTTGGATGTCTGTTTCCAATAAAGGTACAGTACGACCAATAAGAGAGAGAATGTTGTCTTGCATGGCATTTTTCCTTATATAAAAAGATATGAAAAAAATCCCCGATGTTAACATCAGGGAATAACATAGATGGGATTAAAAAGATTATAAACTTATTCTTACACTTGATGGTATATTCACTATCCTGTCTTCAAGGCATTCAGAAACAGGAAGTTCAGTTCGTTCATAATGTTCATAAGGAGGCATTTTATGCATTAATGTCCATATAGGACGACACTGAACTCCGTTTGAGTTCGCATATTCCAGGAATTCTTCCCGTTCTGTCCTGTCTTTCAGGACAATTGCATTAAGCCAATAATTTGAACGAGCATTTTCAGGTTCTTTAATACACTCAATTCCATGTTCGGCAAAAAATTTTTGATATAGTTCCGCTGTTTCACGTTTATTTTTTATAGTTTCATCAAAATATTCCAGTTGAGCCGTTCCAATAGCCGCACAAGTTCCAGGCATTCTAAGATTATATCCGGCTTCAGTGTGAAAAAACTCCCATTTTGACGGACGCTTGGCTGTTGTTGAAATATATTTTGCTCGTTCAGCTATTGTTTCATCATCTGTAATAAGCATTCCGCCAGCACCAGTTGTAACACATTTATTACCGTTAAAACTTAATATCCCGACTTTTCCAAAAGTACCTGTATGCTTTCCTTTGTATGTACTTCCGATTGATTCAGCAGAATCCTCTATAAGAATGATATTATGTTCTTTACATAATTCTGCAATCCCATCAATTTTACACGGATGCCCAAAAGTATGCATAGGAATACAAGCAGAAATAATCTTTCCAGTTTTTTTGTTATAGCATTTTCCATCTTTTTGTTCTGTATGAGTTTCCAAATAATCTTTTAATGCATTTGGGGACATACCCATTGTATCCTTATCTACATCAATAAAAATTGGATTTGCACCACTATGAACAATAGCAGCTGATGTAGCAGCAAAAGTCAATGATTGTGTAATAATTTCTTCACCTGGATTAATACCAGCAGATACAATTGCCATATGTAATGCTTCTGTACCATTAACCATCGCTACAGCATATTTTGCACCCGTAATACGTTTGATATGTTCTTCCATATCTGTAACGAAGTGACTTACATACGAAACAAATTTTGTATCAATACATTCATTCAAATATTTTTTTTCATTACCCAAGAACTGTGGACAGTGCAAAAGAACCGGATCCATTTCCGGGTACAATGATTTGATGTAATTTGTGATTTGTGAAAAATCTTGCATAAGTGAGACTCCTATTGCGATAAAATATAAATATGAATAAAGCCAAATCAACAGAGTGATTCAGCTTTGTTTGAGAGAAGAATTTATATTGTTATTTTAAGTAAGAAAATTAGATTCCCAAAACTTTTATCAGTTTTGGTGTCATAGTCTTACTGTTTTTAACAGCAGATTTTATTTTTTCAAACAATTCGACAGAAATTTCTGACTTTAAAGAAAAAACTCCTGTTGAAAGCTTTTTCAAAAAATCTTCTTCTGGAATTCTTCCCCAATTACTTTTTCCACAATAAATGTATGTTGTTCTTGACGAGTCTGGGAATATATTTCTTGCTTCCATTTCTGTAAGTTTTACACTTGCCAAGGGGTCAGTCTGTTTATAACGTTTTATAGTAAGTTCTTGGGACGTAAAACAATAGTAGTTTACCATTCCATTATGGATTGTAACTACAACAGCTGCAGGAGTAGAACCATCTTTTGCAAGTTCACCGTAAAAACCTTTTCCGGCTTTTAAGCTGTTAAACTTTTGTAACAGATCTACAGAAATGTTCATAAACTTTCGC
>JAHAZA010000010.1 GCA_018385415.1 Treponema sp.
GATTCAGATTTTTTCTTTCTTGAAGGCTTTGCATTTTTTGCTTTAGGAGCAATCATAAAGCCGAACAAACTTCCACATAAGCCACCTGCAACATGAGCAACTACGCTTATATTTGTTTTATCACCGCCAGAAAAAATTTCTGATCCAAGGAAAACTATAAAAACAAGAATAAATGACAATGGAACTTCATTTTTTGAAATACTTGTAAACGATGCAAGGATAATAAGCATAAACGCAATGCCACTGGCACCAAACAAAGGTGTGGGCATAAAGCAGGCATTCAGCACACCGGTAACAAAAGCTGTAACTGTCATCATCAATGCAATCATTGGTGAACCGTAACGTTCCTCAAGGAGCGGACCAAGAAGCAAAATAAAAGTAAGATTACCTGCAAGATGTGTCCAATCTGCATGCCCAAAAACATGAATTATCAAACGGATATAATCTAAAACCGATTTAGAATTAAACGGAACTTCCGCTCTAAATCCTCCAGGAACTGAGAAAATTCCTGCAATAAAATTTTTACTGACAAGAACGGTCTTATCCAATAAAAGAATTATCGCACAAACCAAACAGAATGTAAGTATAACTGGAGAATTGAAGGTTATACGAAGATTAATCTTAAGTTCTTTATTCATGGCTTAATTCTAATACGCAACTATTACTCATTGCAAGTATTTTTGAAATACACTAATATTGTTTACTATGAATGCTATTATTACAGTTGTTGGCTCAGATAAAGTAGGTATTATTGCTAAAGTTACTGCATTTCTTGCAGAACATTCTATTAATGTTGTAGATATTACTCAGACTATTCTTTCTGGTAATTTCGTAATGATGATGATGGTAAGTCTCGATTCTTCAGACATTACTATTGATCAGCTCAGAGATGAAATGAATAAATCAGGAAAAGAAATGGGTGTTGAAATCAACATCATGAGTGAAAAAGTTTTTAGTGCCATGCACCGCGTTTAATTCAGTTAACCGCTATTTTCTGTAAACTTCTTCTCTGGTATGAAAGCCAGATTCAATTATGATTTCGTCAATATTGTCTTTTGTAACAGGAATTGGTTCAAGCAATATTGACGGAACTTCTGAACTTCCATTAAAAATCACTGCATTTACATCTTCCAAATCTTTTGCAGCCGTACCTTTGGCAAGTCGAACTGCAGCATAAGCTGTCTGTTTAGAAAGTTCTGTAATCGGCTTATAAATAGTAACGGTCTGCTTTCCAGTTACAATGTGCTGACAGTTAACAATATCGGCATCCTGCCCTGCAATAATTATCTGTTCGGAATATTTTGATTCATTGATAGCCTGAATAATACTATTTGCAACTGCATCATTTCCACAGATGATGGCATTAGGGAACTGTCGGTCAGATAGAAGCTGTTTCATTCGTTTATAGGCAAGGTCGTAGTTCCAGTTGTCGGTATAGAATATTTCACCTATACGAAGCTGAGAACCAAGCAATGTTTTTTCTACAGCTTCTTTAATCAGGATCATATTATAATCATCCAGCGGGCCATAGAGACAATAAAGGGTTCCATAAGGACGGCGCTTTAAAATTTCTGTAGCCATCTCTTCACCAACTTTTGCAGAATCAACTGTCATGTATAGATCGATATCAGCATTACGGGTAAGTCTATCGTAAGATATTACAGGAATTTTTTTTGCCTTAGCAATTTTTAATACATCTGTAAGTGAATCTGACTTTTTAGGGAGAACGATAAGTACATCAACATTTTTGTCAATTAGATATTGAATTTGTCTAATCTGCACACTGACTTCATTACCGGCATTTTGAACTATAACATCGGCACCCACACTTTTAGCAGTTGCAAGGAATACATCCAAATCGCGTCGCCAGCGCTCAATTGCAAGAGTATCAATAGAAAAACCAATAGTAATTTTATCTTTATCTACAGTGGCCGAAACATCTTTCTTCTGTAATGTTTTTGAGTTTCTGCATGAACCAAGTAAACATGCAAAAATTACTAAAAATGAAATTTGTTTTTTAACCTGAAAAATATTTGATAAATTCATTCAAAACCTGTATTACTTATTAAGAGTTTCTCTGTATTCAGAAGGTGAAAGACCATAACGCTGTTTGAAAAGTTTACTGAAATAATTCTGATCTTTATAACCAACCATAGATGTAATTTCTTTAATGATAAGCGAATCGTCTCCTAAAAGTTTACGGGCTTTCTCAAGACGAAGTTCAGTTACATAACTGATATAGTTATCACCTTTCTCATCTTTAAAAAGCTTACTGAGATAAAAATTATTTATTCCAAGATAATCAGCAAGCTGATCGAGACTAATATCCTTATCAATATTTTCTTCAATGTATTCGCAGGCTTTCTGAATAATCGGATTAGTCTTACTGGCCTGTACACTGGCAATGGCAGTAACACATTCAAGGCATCGTGAACTTATATAGCGTTCAATAGCCTCTCTGTCGTTAGTTGAAGAAAGAATCGAAAAGGCCTTATCAAACGCCTCATTAGTATAATCAGAGACAATTTCGGTAGTACTCATTCTTACTTTAAAAATCAATTCAATCAACTTGTTTTTTAATATATCAATTTGATTTGCATAAACATCATACAAAAGCGCAATATATTCATTTATAAGCTGGCTTACAGAACCTGCATCTGCAACTTTAATGCGATTGATGATCCTGGTAGACATTTCCTGAATACGCTTATTCTGAGCATTTTCATGATTTTGAATAATGGTGTCAGTATAAAAAGAAATTCCACCTGAAACACTTGTACTGTTCAGTGCTGTCAATGCATTATTATAAACCTGGGATGCCTGTTGAATATCTGATTCAATCTGGCTTACACCTATTCTGATTTTTGAAGAAAGACTTTGTGACAGAAGGGAATGAAGAAGTCCCATTTTTTCTTTTATTAAATCATCATTTTTGTTCAAACTTTCATCGTCATTAATCGGAAAGAATGCACCAACTCGATTTGTCATAAATGACCCAATAATACATCTCCCCTTTGATGTAAGAATGTCACGGACTTTCATATAGGCATCATATCTTTTATCCTGTTCAAGTCCTGGTAATTCGATACAGCACATAAAATATGAGTTATTATGAATTTCGAAATAATCCAGATATGAAGAAAAATCTGTAGCCGAATTACTGAAAATACAGGAATAAATAAAATCGCTTTCTACGATCGAAGATACAAAATTCAATTTTTCATGGAGTTCAAGATTATTAGAAAAAGCGCCGCGATTTGTATCAACAAGATTCATACAGTTACGAACTGTCTGAATAATAAGATTTCTGTTTACTGGTTTTGTAAGATATTTATAGGCACCAAGGTTAATAGCTTCCTGTGCATATTGAAATTGGTCATATGCACTTAAAATAACTATAACAACATTAGGATTAAGCTGTTTAACAAGACTGATTGTTTCAAGGCCATTAATTCCAGGCATATGGATATCCATAAATATAATATCAATCTTTTCTGAACGGACAGTCTCCAATGCTTTAGCTCCAGATAAAGCAGTAAAGATCTTAACTTCATCCTGAAAATTTCTGTTAAGAATAAGAGTAAGAGTATCAATTACAATCTGTTCATCATCAGTTAATAAAATATTATACATTAGGTATCTTCAAAAAGAATGTTGTTCCACCATTTTCATTTGAGAGAATAGTAAAAACATCATTACGTTTAAAATAAAACTGAAGTCTTGATATTACATTTACAAGACCAGTTGATATATGTTCATTTTGATCCATTTCAGAAGTTTTTACAATAAGGGCTGCATCAGATAAAATTTCTCTAGATTTACTAGCAGCAATTATTTTTTCTTTTATATCTGAATCAAAACCACAACCATTATCAGAAATAAAAATATTTATTTCGTTTTTATCGAAATTGTTTTTAACCTCAATTTTAATTTCCCCATTTTCTGTAACATCTTTTAATCCATGTTTAATACAGTTTTCTACAAGAGGTTGCAAAATCATATTAGGCATTCGTACGTTAACTACTGCATCATCAATTTCTTTTATAAATTTATATCTGTTACCAAAACGAACAGACATAATATAAATATAATTATCAAGCATTCCTAATTCATCTTTAATTGAAGCATCATGTCCAGGATGCTGAATATTATATCTTAAAAAATCTGCAACTTGTTCAAGGAAGTAACAGGTTTTATCTGCCCCTTCCATCATTGCAAGACCGGCACCTGTGTTTAATGTATTAAAAAGGAAATGTGGCTGAATCTGTTCCTGCAAAGCTTTAAAGTGGGCATCAGTAATCAAAGCTCGCATTTCAATTTCTTTTTCACGAAGTTCATTTTCCTGCTTTGCCTTTAACCAGATAGTATCAATATATTCACGAATACTGATAATCATTTCATCAAAAGCTCTACAGATGTTTCCAATTTCATCTTTTCTGGTTGAATTAAAAAGCTCTACATCAAAATCTCTATCAGCAACTTTTAAGGCAACAGCTGAAATTGATGACAATGGCAGAATTATCTGAGAAATACCAATATAAATAAACAGTATTGCACAGATTATAATAATCGTTATTAAAATAATAGAAATTGTTAATAACGAAGAAGTTGTCTTTTTATTTATCTCATAAAATTCTGCGTTTGCCTTAAAGTACATCATGTTAAGTGCAAGAACTTCATCACGAAGAAAAGAAAAACATTGAACTGTTTTTTTATAATACAGATCTGTTTCATAAGCATTATTTGCACGTCTTGCTGCAACAGCATTACCTGAATAAATAAAAAAACTTAATGCAAGCTGACGAATAATATATTCTTTTTGCTTAGCCACAATTGACGATGGTTGTTTTTGAAGCGTTTCTGTTGTTTCTTCTGAAAGGGCAAGATAATGATAATACTTATCTATACTTTCAAAAGTTCTGTATTGCATATAAGACTGAAATGCATCTTGAGTTTCGGTTAGGAGTGTCAGGTACTTATCAAGGTCAGCATTTGTCTTGTAGGAATTTTCAACAGTTGAAATTGATTTTCTGTAAATACCTGTTGAAAGAATAAATACAAACATAAAAACGCCAAGAGAAAGGGACAGAACAATGATAATCTGAGAGCGTATTGATCGTTCACGAAATAGATTCAATAATTTTGAAAAGAATTTTGTAACTTGCAATTTTATATCAGTCATTTTTAATTCCCGGTTCAATAAGCATAAAGTCTGCAGTTACATAATTATTTGCAGAACCATTCGTTCTGTACTCAAAAAATTCACCTACCGCTTTTTTTCCAATATCAACAGCATCTGGAGTAAACAGCTTGGTAATAAGCCCTTTGTCTATATAATTAAGAGATTCTTTTCCATCACCAAAACCGATAAGTCCAGTTTTTGCATGTAAATTTAAATCACTTAATGTTTGAACTGCAAGAACTGTTCCCTGTTCAGAAATAGTCATAACCAAATCAATTTTTCCAGAAGAAGCCATTTGCTGTCTGACATCATCTTCAATTGAAAAATCAGTGTTTCGGCTTGATGAAAAATAAATTATTTTTATTTCATTTTCCTGATTTAACCGGTTCACAAGATTATTCAATACTGTACTTGTATAATAATCATTAACATCAAAAGTATTTAAAAGATATATAGTTCCTCTTCCATTAAGATATTTGACAGCCTCCTCCGCCATGGATAATCCAAGTTCTGCATAATTAATTCCAATATGAGAAGTACTTGAAACTTCAGGTAAATAATGTCCTACAGTTATAAGAGGAATCACCTCGTTATCATGATTTCTAGGTGGTTCAATTTTAGCAGCATCACGATCAAGGTATGTAATAACACAATCAGCATTAATAAAGCCTGCGTAATCCAGAAGTGAATTCATATTATTCTCTTTTGAATAGGCATCAGGTTCATAATACATAATTGCACAATCATAGAAGTTGCTTACCAGCGAGGCACCCTGGGAAACTTGTTTTAAAAAGGAATTATCTTCTGAAACTCCAGTTATCAGGATAGTATAATCTCTCTTTGTAACCGGAAATGTTTCATCTGGTGCAGCATCTTGAATCTGTCTGAAATTCATAAAAATAATTCCAGAACACACAACAATTGAAATGAATAGTGTACAAAGAATTATGATTTCACGTTTTCTATATCTTCGTTTAGCTGTCATATTTAAAATTATACTATTTCAAATTTCATTCTGCAACCGAAACAACTTTCTCAAGATCAACTGTGGCACATATATCAGTTATATCCTCAACCCTTCCATAACGAAGATAGTAAAGCACACATCTGATTTTTGAAGAATCTATATCCATCATTTTTGCAATTGCATCTCTATAACATGCAAGCTGATTACGATAGATTGCTGGATTCACTTCTTTATTTGTTTTGTAGTCAACAATAGTAAAGCCAGAACAATCAGCATTTTCAAACACAAGGTCAATCTGTCCATTAATAATTTTTTCTGCAACAAGACTTTTAAATGAATACTCACATTTATAAAATTTATTTTTAGAAACAGAATCAGCAATTTGTTTTCCAATTTCGGATTCTTTAAACTGAAGCTGCATTTTTCTACAAATCTCATCAAGAACTTCCAGAGACTTTTCATTACCATGAAGTCCTACAATTTCTTTATTAAGAACTTTAACTTCTTCATTTTTAATAGCCCACTCAATATAAGCATGTGCTATTGTACCAAAGTTTGAATAAGTAAATTCAGGTTCTTTTTTCTTTGCAGATATTGATGACAGAACAAGCGTATCAATCTGTGAGTATGGAATTTTTTTGTCTACAACAATTTCATATTTTGCATAATCATGAGTTTCATCATCTGCTTCATGAAGATGACTTGGAGAAACATAAACAGTTTTTGGTTCCTGTTTTTCTATTACTAAAGCTTTTTCATATTTATCTTTAAATTTATTTTTTACATTACTTCGGTCAAATCTACTTTTATCTTCCTCAGGGATTTTGAATGCCGGAATTTTTTCAAAAGTAAATGGACATTTTTTACTCAACACATCTGGTATTGAATAGGCTGTATCAAGACCTTCTGCTGGTTCGCCTTTTAAAATCGCTTCTTCATATGGCGAAATTACAAATCTGCTTAATGCAGGCATTAAAACATCAAGAATACGAGAAGGCTTTTTTTCCCCTTCTGGTGTATAATCATACTTCTTAAAATCTGAAAATTTATAACCACCGGTAATAAAAAGTCGATTTTCTGCACGTGTTAATGCAACATAAGTAACTCGTCTAAGTTCAGCACAACTCATATTAGCTGACAACTCTTTTTGATGCTTATAAAAATAATTATCTTTATTCTTACTTAATGGATTTGCCGGTGTATTCACAGTAATTCCAAATTCTTTACTTGAATAGATAATCTGGGAATTGGAATCATTTGCTCCCTGATGGCCTGTTCCACAAATAAATACAACTTTAAACTCAAGCCCTTTACTTTTGTGAATAGACATTATGCGCACACCCTGTGAAGCTTCAAGAGGAATTTCCATACCATCAAGTTTTTCAGACTCAGCCTGGTAGCTATCTATAGAATCAACAAATTCAGAAATACCAATATTTGAAAGATCGGCTTGTCTTGCTAATTCAAACAATCTGTCATAAGCTGATGAATACATATAAACTGTTTTATTCCATACAGTTTCATACCTGTATCCAGTTTCATCCCACAAATATGAAATTATTTTCGTAAGTTTTTCCCGCTTTACCAGCCACAAGAGTTCTCTATAAATCAACTGACACTTTTTATATTTAAGAAGAGCATTTCCTTTAAGACAAATTTCAGCATCCAAATCAAAAAGACTTTTATCTTCATCAACAAATGTTAAAATACTCTTTACTTCAAAATCAGAAAGATTTGCAAAAGGAGAGCGAAGAATTGTTAAAAATGAAAGCTTATCATTTGGATAGGCAACCAGTCTTAAAAATGACATCACATCGTTTACAGGTCCATCAGAATAAAAACCTTTTACTGTTTCAGAAATAAAAGGTATTCCCTGATTTAATAAAATTCGTTCATATGTTGGAAGAAGTGAATAGCTTCTGAATAAAATTGCAATTTCATTTGGTGAATACTTTATATTATCGTATTTTCCATCAAGAAGTTCTTTAATCTTTGCTGCAACCCAATAACATTCAGAAACATCAGAGTTTTCAAACCCATCTTCAACAGGCTCATTTTTATCAAACAATGCAAAATGCACTCTTGGAACAAACAGCTTCTTTTTTTCTTCTTCGGTAATATCTTCAATTTTGGACAAAGGAATTTCCACATTATGATAGACAGCTTCATAATCCGGGATTATTTCATTACTAACTTTTTTTGCTTCTTCATCTTTTTGTGTATAAAAAACACATGAATTTATTTCTTCATCATTTGCAGGCGGATAATTAATTCCTCCGAATATAGTATTAAACGCCGCAATTAATGCAGGATGAGAACGATAATTTGTTTTTAACTCTCTATTTCCTTTTTTAAAATCATTTGCCAGCCCACGAAATACACTGACATCTGCGCCACGGAATTTATAGATACTTTGTTTTTCATCTCCAACAAAAAACAGCTTATCTTTCTCAAGCTCACTGGATTTTGGAACAGATTTTTCGTTTCTTTCTTTTTTTTCTGCAAGAAGGAAAAGCAAATCTCGCTGCATGGAGTTATTATCCTGAAATTCGTCAATCATTATGTAGCGGTATTTTTCCTTTTCAATATTTCTGATTTCAGGATGATCAATTAAAATTCTTAAAGCAAGGGATGAAGCATCTGAATAAGTCAACATACCGCTGCTTCGTTTCGTTTGATTTACCATTTCCTGAAATTCCTCAAACAAAGGAATCAATTGATTAACATACTGAGTACCATATAAATAATTTTCAACAGAATTAAGATTATCAACAAGGCGTCTGATACAGTCATGAATTTCTTTGATATCATCAATTCCCTTGGCACTACTTTTATTTACATCAGCGATAGATTTAAAATATGAAATAAATTCTGTTCTTTCTTTTGAAATGGGTTCATTAAAATTTACAGCAGGAATTTCAATTGGTTCATTTTCAAGTATTGCAGAAAGATTGGTAAAATAATTTGTTTTTTTGTTTCCAGGATAATTTTCAAAAGCAGTTTTCATACTTTCGTAAGCTTTTAAGAGCTCACTACAAATCTTATTCCATTCTGACTCGATGACTTTATACTGAGCCATCAAAGTTTTCTTAAAATCAATTTTTTCAGCAACTGTAGAATTTTCAAGGATTGATTGTGCAAATAATTGAGATGCAATTACATCAAATTCCTTTGTTTCTACAAGAACTTTTATTGCTTCATTATCACGATTTTTTAAAATAAACGGCAGGGCCATACTTTCAACCCTTGCTTTAATTGTTGCATCATCAATCACAAAATCAGGACTTATTCCATAATAATGACAACCTAATCTTGCAACTTGTGAACAATAACTATCAAGAGTTTTAATATTTGCCTTATAAAAATCTTTTGCTTTTTCAGGAATTGCCTTTGATAATTCAGCATAAATTCTGCTGTTCATTTCTACTGTAGCTTTCTTTGTAAAGGTCAATGTTAAGATCTGATCAACTCTGCAAGATTTATCACGAAGCAACAAATCTGTAAAACGTTTTGACAGTACACTGGTTTTTCCAGAACCAGCACCAGCGCTGACAACAGCATTTATGTTAATATCAATTGCTCCCTGTTGTGCACTATCAGGAGATGTACTTACTTTAGCCATTTATAACTCCATTTTAATCCCACGCAGGACTTACAGTAAAAATTCTTCTGCAAATACTTTTATAATCACATCCACTGCAGGCTGAATAACTTAATTTTAAAAGTGCTGGTGAAAATTCATGTTTACGAGCATAATCTGCATATTTTTTTGCAAGTTCAAGACAACGATTTTGTGTCATTAAGAAATTTTCATTTACATCATCTTTTACTTTTATATCATCAATATCTGAATACATAACAAAAAATTCTGCATCACGTATTCCAAAAAAAACACAGGCAGAAATTTTCTGAGTTTGCTTTAATTTTTTATCAACAACATATTTATATACAGGCAATTGGAAATTTGGAACTGATTCTGCCTGGCCATCCCAAAATGCATTATAAGGTATTCCATTCTTTGTTGATTTAAAATCAACGATTACCAGCTCTCCATCCGGTGAAACAAGCATACAGTCTATTCTTGTTTTAAAAATAAAATCATCTTCATATGATTCATAATCTTTTTCGATTTCACTAACCATGTAACCATTAAATGTTTTTGAAAAGATATTTACAGCATTTAAAATTACATTCTCAATAGCAGCCATAGAAGATTTATACAATTGGACAGCAAGATGACTTGCATGAAAACTTTCAATTCCATATTTCACCGAATCAATCAGCATTTCCTTCTGCTTATTTGGAATTGATTGTATTGATAAATCATACATCAGCGACATATTTTTATCTTTTAATGCAGTAAAGTATTTTTCCAAAATCCAATGATACAAATTTCCAATTGCATACTTATTCACTAAGGTAGCTGCACTATCTTCTTTGTAGACATCAAAAACGCTACCCAGCAAGAATGATCTTGGACATTCATAAAATCGTTTCAAATCCGAAACTGTAACACTAATCTTTCCATTTTTAAGTAATGCGTTATCAATTTTTTCACTAACAGATTTTTTTACAGATGGAATTATTTCTTGTTCAGATCGTTCACATTTTTCCCAATTATCGAATCCTGCCTTCTGCACTCTAAAAAGTTTTTCAGGAAGCTTTCTTTTATCATCAGAAAGATAAGCATCCAATTCTTCTGTAAAAGGATCATTTTCTGCATATCCAGGAACGAAGGATTTAGAATAAGGTCTGTGGTCAACCTGATTAAGATAACTGTTTGTAAATGCGTATGCATCAATAGTTTTTTCACTACAGGTAAAGAAAACATCCTTCTGAGAATTCATTGCATACAACAGAATAAAATTCTCTGTTATATTTGAATCATTTACAAATCCCAATACTTTGCGTTTATCGTCACGCAAAAAAGAAAGCTGCTTATAAACAACAGAAGTATTATTCTGACTGGCATCCACAATAACATGAACATCAAAAGGTGCACAGGCAGCAGTTTTAAACGGCAATATCTGAACACCTCGTGAACTATTCTGAGGAACATACATTATTCCATCAAGATAGTCGCAGAAGAAATTGTAGAATGAAGGAATATTAAAAATTCCACTTTCTGTAAATTTCTCTTCAAGATCTATCAAGCCGCCTAATTCAGAAATACAACGACTTAAAATTTTATCATTTTCAGGAGGAAAATCCTCTTTTGCAAAATCAAAGAATTTTTCACGAAAAAGAAAATAATTAGTTCTGATCTCACTAAAGCTCTTTGATTTTACAATTTTTTCTGTAAAGAAAATCAAATCTTTATAAAGGGGTTCAATTCGCTCTACCGATGATGAATCAACCGGATACTTAAATGATTCCTTCCATACATCTATTTTTTTTCCGTTATACTCATAAGAACAAAGACAATTATTTTCACGGCCGAAATTTATCAGCATATCAATTGCTGCCGGTTCTTTCCAAGGCAATTCTTTATTAAGTAAAAGAGTTTTTATTGAATCGTAAGAAAAATCTTCTGAACAGCAATTTCTCAATTGAGAAAAAAGAAGTCCTGCACCATTTGCCGAAAGAGGTCTTCCAGTTCTGAGTACATGAGGAATTTCATATCTATCTAAATCTCTCTCCAGATAAGGACCATATGTATCCATATCAGGAACAGAAATTGCAATTTTATTCCATGGAACATTTTTATCATTATGAATATTCCACAGATAATGCATTACATCCTTTAACTCCACACGAGAATTTGCATAAAAATGCCCATCAGGCTTCTCAGCTTTTTTTGAATTTTCATCAATATGAATAACTGTGATATCATCCGATGATTCCAGAATATCCTGATACTCTGCGTAGTCCATTAAAATCTCAGGAAAGAAAATAAAATATTTATTTCCATCAGGTTTAAATGGTGGAGTTTCCCAGGCGGGATCAAACAGATTATTATTATCGAGAAATTCTTTATATCTCTTATATATCTCTAAAAAATCCTGATCTTCTTCATCAACAATAATGTTCTTCTTTTCAATATTGTTTTTCCACATTGAAAGAGATGGAAGAATTTTAGCAATCCAGGTCGAAAACCTTGTTGCAGACTGTGCAAATTCCTGAGTGATAATGCTTTTTAAAAAAGGTGAAATAGAATTTTGAAGAATCAGATTTTCTGCAAATATTGTTCGTAATGTTGAAGGAATTGAATTTTTATCCTGATGCTGACTTCTGATCGATTCTCCTTTAAATTCATCCCAAGCAATAAAGCGTTCAAGTGCAACACAGGCTGCGCCACTAAATTCCAACGCTTTATCTGCCCACATTGAAGCACTGATTTGAGTCGGAAATACAAAAACAGAATTTAAATTCTTAATATTTGCTGATATGCAATTTTTAATTACAGTGTCATTAATTTTATTCATTACTTTTCTGAAGAAACATAATCATGATAATAAGTGGCAAAACATGTATATGTCTGTGCAACATTTTTTGCTCCAATATTATAATCGACCCATGTTGTTTTAAAAAGCTTTATAACACCAGGAATATAAGCTAAATCTGAAGGCATTACATAATTAGAATCAATTTGTTTTTCAACAAAGAAATCATGCACACTTTCTACAGAATTTGCCAGAACATAAGCAACAAATGAAGAACATACAAAATCATATTTGTCTTCACAGAATGTTTGTTCGCTTGTTGCAAAAGGCTTTGCAGCAAACTGCTGCTTATCTTTCGGAGAAAAGAACTTTCTGCCTACAGCCTTCCACGCAATTTTAACATTCTGATTTATATTATAGCATGTTCTTGTATCATCGTAATAGCTTTCGACAAGATTTTTTGCTTTTTTATATTCTTCTTCAGTTACTTTAAGTGCATATGTAATCTCAACGGACTTGTAGATATTACATTTTTTCATGTATTCATTATCACCAGAATTTGTACATGATTCTAAATAAAGGTTATGACCAGAATTACTTGATGTCAAACCATAAAAACCGTCATCAAGAGAAAAACCTATTGCAGAATGACTTGAATAATCAGGATTTACATCAACAAACTGGATACATTTGCTCAAGACATTTTCAATGCATAAAGGATTATCATAATATGGCTGATACAAACGGATAAAAATCCAGTGATCCTGTGTCAGGGCCTGTTTTAATTCCTCTGATATATAAATCTGAAAAACATTATCACCCTTATCTAAACCCAACTCTAAAGCTGTAGTTTCATCAACTGTTCTTTCTACAAGTGTAGAACGACAGTTAGATTCAAACAGTGCAAAGATAACTGCAAATACAGTTAATATAATTGTCAGTACTTTTTTATTAACTCTCATAATCGACCAAAAAAATATAATAAAAAAAATTAGTACTGACAACTAGTTTTATTCTTTAAATTTTCTTATTTTTTACTTATAATTATTGAACTTTGTATGAACACAAAAACCCTTGCTGAATTGGATTATTACCGTATCAAAGAGACTATTGCCGGATTTTGTAAAAGTGAAGAAGGCAAAAACGAAATTTTAAAACGGGAACCATTAACTAATTACAGTGAATATGAATATCTAAAAAATCTCAGTCGTGAATGGGCAGCATGCTATAACTCATCAAAAGCAGTCACAATGTCATCATGGCCCGGAATTTCACCTCTATTCGGAATTTTAAAAACTGCAGGGGCTTCACTGGACCTTGATGAACTATACGCCTTAGGGCTTTTCTGTCAAAGCCAGAAAAAAATCACAGACAGCATTAAAGCAAACCAGCAGGAATTAAATCTTAAAAAACTACCTTCGGTTGCAGCTCAAATGCCAGACCTGACAGGCGCTTCAAAAATCATTTTTGGAATTCTTAACCCAGACGGCGAATTAAAAGAGCTCCCAACCATCAGAGAAATCAAACGCAATATTGCTGCAATCAAAACAGAAATTGATTCTCTTATTCACAAATACACAATCGATACCTCAATCGCTGGTGCACTTGAATCAAATGTTCCAGCACTTCGTGCAAACAGACAGGTTCTGGCTGTAAAATCAAGCCAGCGAAGTGCCATTAAAGGTATTGTTCACGAGGTTTCACAAAC
Organism: Treponema sp.; assembly: GCA_018385415.1. Lineage (GTDB taxonomy): Bacteria > Spirochaetota > Spirochaetia > Treponematales > Treponemataceae > Treponema_D. Next base: position 14,241 of record JAHAZA010000010.1, read on the forward strand.
TGGTCGAACTGTTTACATTGAACCAGAAGACGTTGTAAGAAGAAACAATGATTTAATAGAAGAAGAATATCGTTTGCAGGAAGAAATTAAAAAGATTCTTCTTCAGGCAACAGTTCAGCTTGCCGACTATCGAGAAGCTTTCATGGAAAATCTTCCAAAAATGATTCTTCTTGATGCAACAAGTGCAGCTGCTTTATGGGGAAATCAAAATGCCTGTTGTTATGCATTAAGTTGTGGAGAAGAACGACCTAACGATCCAAAAGCTCAGGAAGCGCCATTACTTTTAGGAGCACGCCATCCTCTTTTAGGATCAAAAGCTGTTCCAATTGATATCAGATTTGCATCAAACAAAAACGTGCTGATTATTACAGGTCCAAATACTGGCGGTAAAACAGTTACATTAAAAACCTTTGCCCTTTTCTGTCTTCTTAACCAGACAGGTTTTCCTGTTCCAGCAGCAGAAGGAACTCGTTTACCATTATTTAAGGATATTTACTGTGACATTGGTGATGAACAGTCTCTCGATCAATCCCTTTCTACATTCAGCGGTCACATGAAGAATATAGCAGAAGCCATCAACAAAGCTTCGGACAAATCACTTGTTCTTCTTGACGAGCTTGGAAGTGGAACAGATCCACTTGAAGGTTCAGCAATTGCAATGGCAACACTGGACATCTTAATAGAAAGAAAATCATTTGTACTCGTTACAACACATCACGGCGTTCTTAAAAATTATGGTTATACAAAGGAATCATGCATCAACGCCAGTGTTGAATTTAACTCTGATACTTTATCACCAACTTACAGGCTTATTATGGGTGTTCCTGGCGAAAGTCACGCTCTCGAAATCGCAGAAAAAAACGGACTGAGTCAGGAAGCAATCCAGAAAGCTAAAAGTTATATTCAGACAGAACAGGCTGATATTTCTTATCTCATCAAAGGACTTAATCAAAAGCATGCAGAAGTTGATGCAATGATGCAGTCATTCAAAGAGAAAGAAGAAAAAATTAATCTTAAAGAACAGAAAACCTTCTCCAGAGAACACAATCTTAAACGCCGCGAGCACGACCTTAAGATTGCAGAAAATAAAAAAGAACTTTCCTTCTTAAAAGAAAGCCGCAAGCGTCTCGAAAATCTCGTACGGGAATTAAAAGAAGGTGAAATCACAAGAGAAAAAACTCTCGCAGTAAAGGAATTTATCAACGACCTCACAGAATCAATTGAGAACCATACAGAAATTCTTGAAGCCGAAGAACGGAACCTGGACAAAGCAGAACAGAAACAGAAGATTAAAAATTCCTCAAATCAGAATATCGGCACAACTGACAGTCAGACCAGAACACAATATAAGTTTGAACCTGGTATGGATGTTCTTGCAGGAACTTCAAGAAACAGAGGAACTTTAATAAAAGAAGAACGCAAAGGAATGTGGTCCGTTCAATTCGGAACTTTAAAGATGACCGTAAAAGAAAAAGAACTTACACCTGTTGCAAAACCTGTAGATAACTACAAGCCAAGCATTGTTGTAGATCTGGCAGAACCTGAAACAGTAAAATCAAACTTCTCAGATTTTGCACCAAGCCTCTCAGGCATGCCCACAAACCATCCGGTATTTGAGCTTCGTCTTTTAGGAATGCGTGTTCCAGAAGCCATCAAACTTCTTGAACGACAGTTAGACCTTTGTGCAATGCAAAACTTTCACGAATTTTCAATCATTCACGGAAAGGGAACAGGAGCATTACAGCAGGCTGTAATTGATTACCTTTCAACCTATCCTGGCATCAAGGAATTTAAGTTTGCTCCACCAGAAGACGGTGGAAGCGGAAAGACTTACGTTAAAATGTAAAGCAAAAAAGTTTGATTTTTTTTCTTTACATTCTTTATTTCAAAAGCTTTATATTTCCCTGAACAACTTTAAGGAGAGCTTTAGGTTCAACCTTTTCTGGGAAGTTTCTCCAGATTACATATTTTGAATCAGGGGAAGCTTCAACTAAAGGTTTTGCAACAGGATTGTGAACATTATCAATAATAAAAACATAATCATTACTTTTTGCTTTTGCAATCTGTTCACTTGTTACAGGACCTGGGCCAAATGTATCTGCAACTTCAAAACCTAAATCTTTAGCAAGATAAATCTGATTTACATTGCACAAAACTTTTGCGCCAGCATAACCATTCTTTTCAAGTTCAGCTTTTGCTTTTGTGATTGCATCAACATATTCTGCAAGGCGCTTTTCACATTCCTTTTCAGTTCCAAAAAGCTTTGCAAGTTTACGACATTCAGCACTAACAGTTTCAATTGAATTATTACAGTGAATTTTTACCATTTCAACATTTCCAACTGAAGTCCCCAGTGTTTTCATCATACGTTCAAAACCGGCAAAAACAAAAACATCGCAGCTTGAAATTTTCTGAATATCAGAAACTGTTATTTCATATTCAGGTGGATGGCGAAGACTTGCCGGTGCAATTGCATCTTTTGTTTTTACACCTGCAATATCAACGAATGCAGCAGTCCAGCTTGTTGAAGCAATGACTTTTTTTTCTTTTTTTCCTGCAGCAAAAACTACAGTTCCAATGACAGCAATAAGAACAATTGATAAAATCTTTTTCATTTTAAAATTTTCCTCACTATTAAAACTAAAATATATACAAAACCAGAAACTACACTGATTGTTGCAGCAGGCGGCCAGTTAATCATAACAGCAAGAACATAACCTGCAACAGAAAACAACAATCCAAAAATAGAACTTCGGACAAAAAGCTTTTTAATACCCCCGGAGCTTTTCCCTTCACAAACACTAGAAGTCAGCACAGGAAGAATAAGAAGAGAATCAATTAGAAACGCACCCAGAATCTTCATTGCCAGCGCCACAACTAATGCAACAACACAAACCATGACGCCATAATGAAACCGCACATTAATTCCAAGGCTCTGGGCAATTTCACGATTAAAAAATAACGCAATTATATTTTTGAAATTAAGTATAATATAAAGGCCAAGTAAAATTCCAAGAGCTGCAAGAACATACAGATCAACATTTGTAAGCGCAAAAGGACTTCCCCATAAAAGACTTAAGGTATCTTTTGCAGGAACATCAGCAATATGCATGATTACACTTGCCGCCGCCATACTTAATATCATGGCCGCAGAACTTCCACCATTAAAACCAAATTTAGAATTTTTAGTAAACAGCATCATTACTACAATCAGAATCAAATTGATAACGATACTTACCGGTACCACCGGAAGATTCATTGCAAGAGAAACTGCTCCACCAAGAATTACTCCATGCATAAGCATATATCTCATTGGAACAAGATTAAGTCTGAGAACCATAACACCGCACAACGGAAAAGCTGCACCACTCACAATCATTGCAATAAAGCCTCTTAAAATCGGTGCAAGAGAAAATAACAGAAGGAATTTTTCAACCATTATTTTTCACCTCCCATTGTAAGTACCTGCCAGCCACGCATCTGTGTTAATTCACGGTCATGGGTAACAACAATGATAGTAGGAATTTCTGAAACTGTAAGAGAACGAAGAATATCAACAACCATTTTTTTATTTTCATAATCAAGACTTGCTGTAGGTTCATCGAGAAGAAGAAGCTTAGCATTCTGACAAAGACAACGGGCAAGACTGATCTTCTGTTTTTCTCCACCACTCAGGCTTGAGAAATTCCTTCCACGAAGATTAAGACAAGAAGTTCTTTCAAGTGCATTATAAATCTTTTTATTTTTATCTTTTGTATGACTATCAAGCCCAAGTGAAACAACTTCTTCTACACTAAGATCAAACTGTGTTTCATCAAGGCTCTGTGGAATATAGCCAATTGTATATTTTGGATTATCAGATAGAGGCTTTCCATCAATCAAAACTGAACCACTGTGGGCTTTGTAAATTCCGGCAAGGATTCTAAGCAGAGTTGTCTTACCTGCCCCATTCTCACCAAGAATCATCAGATGGCCACCACATTTAATTTCAAAACTTAAATTCCGGATATCGCCAAATTTATAACAGAGATTTTTTACAGATACATCAACACCTTGAACAAGCCTTGCACGCTGACGAAGCAAAAAATACATTTCATCAATATCAGATAAAGTTTCAAGCTGATTTTCAGTCTGACATAAAAGCTTTGGAACGGAATTTGTAAACTTAAGTTCTACTTGCTCTGAAGAATTTTCATTATAGAAAGAAATAAAATTTCTGGCATTTTCACTTACCAGCTCTGCATTGATTTTCTTTATACCAAGACGAATTGTAAGAACTGCAGCAGCTTTACCAATAGCACTGTCATGAGAACAAAGATTATTTCGAGGACCGGAATAAGTTTTTAAAAATTCCTCAAATTCAAAAAGAGGATGAAGCCATTTTCCAGAACTGAAAAAAATAAGTTCAGAATCATTAAACACCTGAAGACTGACATTTTCCGGCAACGGATCAAGATATCCCAAAATTTACTCCGACTAAAATATTTCTCACCAACCATACTATATATAGAAATACAATTCATTTCTATGGATTATACTTCAATTTACAAAAATGCAAAAATATGCAAAAATATTGATAAATATACATTCCAATATTTTTTCCGAGGAGCATCTTTTGAAAGAACGCGACGCCCGCTTAAAAGAAATCAGAAAGCTTATCAAAAACAATAAAATTGAAAGTCAGGAAGAACTTCTTTCGCTTTTAACAAAAGATGGATTTGAAGTAACACAGGCAACCCTTTCGAGAGACCTTAAACTTCTAAAAGTGGGAAAAATCGCAGACGGCCGCGACGGTTATGTTTATACCTTACCAACAGAAGAAGAAAGCCAGGAATCTGAACACATTTTCATTCAGGACTTTCTACGCGGCTACATTTCAATCGAAGCCTCAGGAAATATGGTTGTAATCAAAACTTTCCCGGGCCATGCAAACCCTGTCTGCAATGCTTTGGACAACATGAACTTTGACGAAATTTTGGGAACTGTAGCCGGCGACAACTGTATGTTTGCCTGCACAAAAGAAGGCGTTACAGGAAAACAATTCATTGAAAAATTAAAAAAATTAATTCCAGAAATCGAATAAAACATCACTCTTATTATTTTTTCAAAAGCTTCTTTATTTCTTCCAGTCGTTCTTTCAAAGAAGTTTCCAATTGCAATTTCTTCTAAATTGTGCACGGGCACATAAAACTTCCTACTATCACAAAAAAAATAAATCTGCTATATTTTCTACAATATAATATTTCATTTTTCAGGCAGGGAATTTTCTCAGCCTGTCCATCTTCATCTGAAGATATATAGGAGTTACCAAAATGATTACATGGTCAAATCTTGACACTCTCCCATCTTACAAGAAAATGCTTTCCCTCAAGGGACAGGTAAAACTTGCAGAAGTACTGGGAAATGCGGATGCAGCAAAACGTGTTGCTGAATATTCAGTTCCAATGGCTGCAGGACTCAAGTACAACTACGCTGCAAAACAGGTTAACGAACAGATTTTAAGCGTTCTTTCTGACCTTGCAAAAGAAGCTCAGTTAGTTGAAAAATTCGAAGCTCTTTACAATGGTGAAGTTGTAAACACTGGTGAAAAGAGAATGGTATTGCACCAGCTCACACGTGGTCAGCTGGGAAAAGATGTTATGGCTGATGGAAAAAACAAACGTGACTTCTATGTTAAAATTCAGAAAGACATCGCAGACTTTGCAAACAAAGTTCACAACGGCGAACTTGTAAACGAAAAAGGCGAAAAATATACTTCAGTTTGTCAGATTGGTATCGGCGGTTCAGACCTCGGCCCTCGCGCTATGTACCTTGCTCTGGAAAACTGGGCAAAAGCAAACAACACATTCAAGATGTCTGCAAACTTTATCTCAAACGTTGACCCAGACGATGCAGCATCAGTTCTTGCTTCTATAGATATTTCTAAAACAATTTTCATCCTTGTTTCAAAATCAGGAACAACACTTGAAACTCTTACAAACGAATCTTTCGTAAAAGATGCAATCAAAAAAGCAGGCTGTGAAGTTTCAAAACACATGATCGCTGTAACATCAGAAACATCTCCTCTCGTAGGAAATCCTGATTACATGGCATGCTTCTTCATGGACGACTACATCGGTGGACGTTACTCATCAACATCTGCTGTAGGTGGGGCAATCCTCTCACTTGCATTCGGACCAGAAGTATTTGCTCAATTCCTCGACGGAGCTAGTGAAGCTGACAAAACTGCTAAAGAAGCTGACATCCGCAAAAACCCAGCATTGCTTGACGCCCTCATCGGTGTTTACGAACGCAACGCACAGGAATATCCTGCAACAGCAATTCTTCCATATTCACAGGCATTGAGCCGTTTCCCTGCACACTTGCAGCAGCTGGATATGGAATCAAACGGTAAATCAGTTAACCGCGACGGAAAGCCAATCTCATACGTTACAGGACCAGTAATCTTTGGTGAACCAGGAACAAATGGTCAGCACTCATTCTACCAGCTCCTCCACCAGGGAACAGACATCACTCCATTGCAGTTCATTGCCTTCAACAATAACCAGACAGGAAAAGATGTTGTAATCGAAGATTCAACAAGCCAGAAAAAACTCTGTGCTAATGTTGTAGCTCAGATCGTGGCTTTCGCATGTGGAAAAGCAGATGCAGATCCTAACAAGAGCTTTGCCGGTGAACGTCCATCAAGCTTGATTTACGCTGATGCACTTACACCAAAAACACTTGGTGCACTTCTTGCTCACTTCGAAAACAAAGTTATGTTCCAGGGCTTTACATGGAACATCAACAGCTTCGACCAGGAAGGCGTTCAGCTCGGAAAGAAACTTGCAAAAGCTGTTCTTTCTAAGAACTATGATGGTGCTCTTAAAGCATACTCATCATTCTTTGGACTGTAAGTTAAGAATACAATCCAATAAGAAAGAACGTTCTTTCTAAGAGCTATGATGCCGGATGTAAAATGCTTTTTACATCTGGCAAGCGAGTTACTCAAGGCTTTAAGTGAGCAAAGCGAACGTGCCTTGACAACTCGCATGGTGCTCTTAAAGCATACTCATCATTCTTTGGACTGTAAGTTAAGAATACAATCCAATAAGAAAGAACGTTCTTTCTAAATTGAAACTAACAACTGAATAATTTTCTGATATTTGAGTCTACAGTTTCGTTCAGGGAATCTACAGAAATACCCCTTGCATCAGCAACAAATTTATAACTATGTTCAATAAGAAGCGGAGTATTTTTCTGTCCCCTGAATGGAACTGGAGCAAGATAAGGCGCATCTGTTTCCATCAACAGCCTGTCAGATGGAACATATCGCAGAAGTTCAATCATTTCATCCATCTTTGATTTCTTTGTATAAGTCACTCCTCCCCCAAATGCCAGATACCAGCCACGATCCAAAAATACTTTTGCTTCTTCAAGACCATAACTGTAGCAATGAATGATTCCATTGTCATAACAAGCATCTTTTAAACATTCAACAGTTCCTTCAAAAGCATCCCTGGAATGAACAACAACTGGAAGAGAATATTTTTTTGCAAGATCAAGCTGCATTAAAAACATTTCTTTTTCACCGTCAAAAAGCTCCTGATCAAAATCACTTTCACAGCGACCATCAACGCCGCTTGGATTCCAGTGATGGTCAAGTCCACATTCACCAATTGCAACAACTTTTTTATAAAAATGATTTGGATTATCAAGTGCGGCTTTAAGCTGTCGTTCCAATTCTATAATTTGATTTTTTCTGTCCCGGATTGCTTCAGGCGCCGGCCATATTCCTGCAGAAAAATAATACATATTAAAAGCTTTTTTCTTTTTATCTTCATCAGCAATTTTACTTATTACATCTAAAGCAAGCTTCTGTCGACGAGCCAAATCATCACAGTGAGTACCAATATCCATTCCAAAAAAAGTATTGTTAGCTGCCATCTGTTCTAAAACTGACTGACGGCTTTCTTCTTCAAGAATGTTAAAATGAAAGTGAGTATCAGAAAACATTTTATATTCCACAAATCCAGAATTACTTTATTGTAAGGAATGCTTTGTAAGCTTCATAAGCCTGACAGATATCTACCTTACTTGTAAGTTCCCACGGTGCATGCATACTTAAAACTGCAACACCTGCATCAAGCACATTCATTCCGTAACGGGCTGCATAATGTGCAATTGTTCCGCCACCACCTTGATCAACTTTTCCAAGTTCTGCCATCTGATAAATGATATTTTTCTTATCCAGTGCACTACAAACCTTTGCAATAAATTCAGGATTTGCATCGCTGGCACCAGACTTTCCTCTAGCCCCTGTATATTTCTGAAAAACAATTCCGCCACCAAGCCACGAGCTGTTATCTCTGTCGTATAAACCAGGATGCAACGGATCAAATGCTGCATTAACATCACTTGAAAGCATATTGGAATTTGCAAGACATCTTCTTAATGTAAGTTCTGAATAATTTTTTTCTGTGCGACTTACAATTTCTGCGACCATATTTTCGAAAAGATTAGAAGCCATTCCTGTTGCACCGGCACTTCCAATTTCTTCTTTATCAACACAAAGACAACAAGTTGTTCTTTCTTTTGCAGTTGTATCCATAAGAGCAGCAAATGATGTATAGGCACAAGATCTGTCATCTTGTCCATAAGCTAAAATCATCGAACGATCCAAACCATTATCTCTCGCATGTCCTGCAGGAACAATTTCAAGTTCAGCGGATTCAAAATCTTTTTCAGTAAAATTACATGTTTTTTTCAAAAGTTCTACTATCCGAGTTTTGCTTAATTCTTTTTCAGGTTTATCAGAGGCCTTTGCTGTTTCTTTTTTTTCTTTCATATCAAACTGAATATTGCTTCTGCCATAATTTCCTACAACAAGATCAAGATCTTCACCTGGAATAAATTCTGCAGCACTTTTCTTATACTGTTCCTGTGCAAGATGTGGAAGAATATCTGTAATACAGAAAACAGGATCAGTATCCTTTTCACCGATTGATACATTCACTGTTGTTCCATCTTTCTTTACCACAACGCCATGAATGGCAAGAGGAATTGTCAGCCACTGGTACTTTTTAATTCCTCCATAATAGTGTGTATTAAGATAAGTAATTGTATCTTTTTCGTATAACGGCTTCTGTTTTACATCAAGTCGTGGGGAATCAATATGGGCACCAAGAATATTCATACCGTCTTCAAGCTTTCCTGAACCAATCTGGAACAATGCAACGGCTTTTCCCATTTTTGTAATGTAGACTTTATCACCTTTTTTTAAAGTTTTGCATTTATCAATATTTTTATAACCATTAGCTTCAGCAATCGAAACAATTTGTGTTACACACTCTCTTTCTGTTTTTCCATTATCAAGGAATTTTTTATAATCTGAAATTAATGTCTTATTAATAGTAATCATTTTATACCTCTGCTTTTTTCATTTTATATAAAGTATGTTAAAATGTGAACATAGTTTTCTTTCAATTCAAACTCTATAAAATCAATACATCTATGAAATTTTCTATGGAAAATATACATTAAAATTAATATAATATGAGTATTAAGTAAGTTATTACCTATCCAAATATAGTTTAATTTATTTCAGGAGTAAATCATGGCCGAAAAAAAAGCTACAACAAAAGCAGCTGCACCTAAAACTGCAGCAAAAGCTAAAACAACTACTGCTAAAGCTCCAGCTAAAACTGCAGCAAAAAAAACTACTGCTGCTAAAGCAGCTAAACCAAAAGTAGCTGCAGAAAAAAAACCTGCTGCAAAAACTACAACAGCTGCAAAAGCTAAAACAACAACTACTACTAAAGCTCCAGCTAAAACTACTGCAAAAAAAACAACTACTGCAAAACCTGCTGCAGAAAAAAAAGCAGCAACTAAAGCTGCTGTAAAAAAAACTCCAGCAAAAGTTCCTGCTAAAAAAGCATCGGCTGCAAAACCTGCTACAGAACCAAAAGTAAAGGCTCCTGCAAAAAAAGAAAAAATCGTAACAGTTCACGGCTATGTTGAATTCCAGCAGCCACTTCCTGTAGTTAAAGTTTTCGAAAACGGAAATCAGATTGCAAAACTTAAGAGACTTGAAAAGCTTGTCCTCGGGCCAATCGACAAAGATACAACTCTTGAATTTAAAACACTTTTCCACAAAGCATCAATCACAATTCCAGCAAGTGATCCAAAAGATGTTCAGCTTTCTTACAGCACATTGACAGGAAAAATCAAAGCAATCTTAACTGACGATGTTGATGAACTTCAGGAAAAACTTAATCATGAAGACGAGAAAAACAGAAAGAAATATATCATCATCTGTATCTCAGTTGCAGTTGCCCTTTTCGTTCTCAGCTGTATCGTTAGATGCACCGCTGCATAACAGCAAGAAAACTTAATAAAATTTCAAAGGAGAAAATTATGTCATATTGTCCAAACTGCGGTAAAGAAATAAAAGACATCCAGCCTGTTTCAAACAATGAAAAAACAACCGAACAGGATACAAATGTTTCACCCAAAAACAGACTTCTTGCCATGTTATTAGGAATTTTCTGTGGATCTGTAGGTGTTCACAATTTTTATCTCGGTAGAAAAAAAGAAGGTCTTGTTCAGGCAATTTTATATGGTGTAGCATTAAATCTTATCTGTGCTTTCTATATTATCTTTTTTGTTTTCGTTGTAAAAAATACATTTACAACGGCTTCTAGAGCAAGTGTATTCACATTTCTTGCTGTATTCTATATTCTATTATTTTCTGCAATTGGAATGCTTTATTACTGTATAATTTCTTCTTTAGTGCAGTGGATTAAAATAGCAAGAGGTCTTGCTTATGACGGCAATGGCCTTCCTGTTAAAAATTGGAATTTTAAATAATATATAAGGAGATTAAAATGAGCTTTTGTTCAAAATGTGGTGCAGAGCTTGAAGAAAATTCAAAATTCTGTGCTAGCTGTGGAACTCCAGTTTCTTCTGAAGTTTCAACACCTGCAGAAACTGAAGGTGTTTCACCTAAGAAAAAGCTTCCTGCTTTTTTGACAGCAATTCTTGTAGGAAATGTTGGTGTTAACGACTTCTATTTAGGTCATATTGGTCGCGGTGTTTTCAAAGCAATTTTTACTGTACTCGGATACATCTTTTATGCCATTGGTATTGGATGTTGCTTTGGAATTGAAAATTCATATGGAACTGAAGAAACAGTCTTACTGATTGTTGGAATATTTTCACTGGTTAATGCAGTCATCTTCTTGCTTGTTCCTTCAATCATGGCCCTTGTTGACTGGATAAAAACTCTTTGCAACAAAACAGTTGATAAAAATGGTCTTATTGTAAAGAACTGGGTTTAGTTTTTTTAAAACAGACAGCACAATCTTATTAAGAAAGCCCGCCGGATTTTTTTCTGACGGGCTTTTTTTTAGCCATTCAACTACATCCCAACTTCAAGTTCCGAAAAATACTCGCAATTTTTTATAATCAGTGCTAAAATATTTTTTAAGGAGTAACACATGGGTGTAACATCATTAGTAATTGTAATTCTTATTATTTTAGTTGTAATCCTTGGCGGAAGCTTCCTCATCAACCTTCCTATTGTTGGTGATTTCTTCTCTAAAATCGCTGATGGTCTCAGCAGCATCAAAGGCGCAATTAGCCTCTAATCTAAATTGGGTTTTCACCTTTTTAGCTTATTCATTCCCTATTACGGTTTCTGTATCGCAATAGGGGTTGTAAGTTCATTTCTGATCGGCCTTCTTCTCTGTAAAAAAAACAAACTGAGTGGTGATGAATTAATCATACTCTATGCTTATCTTCTTTCATTTGGATTTATTGGTGCAAAGCTTCTCTATGCAATCGTCACATTCAAATATATAGACTGGGCCGAAACTTTTTCATCCATGGAAAACTTTGTGGAATTTTTATGCGCTGGATATGTTTACTATGGCGGACTTATTGGTGGCTTTGGAGCATTATTTCTTGTTCAAAAAATTCACTCAATTCAAATTAAAAAATACATAAATATTCTTACAATCTGTCTTGCAATCGCACATGCCTGTGGAAGAATAGGCTGCGCTCTGACAGGCTGTTGCTTTGGAAAAGAAACTACCGGCATCCTTTATTTCATATATAAAGACAGCTATGTTGCTCCATGCAACATTAAATTATTTCCAGTGCAGGCTATTGAGTCTGCCTCAATTTTTATCCTTGCTCTTGTACTAATAATTATTTATCTTAAAAACAGTGACTTTATCAACTGGCCTGTTTACTTTATAACTTACAGTATCTTGAGATTTATACTTGAGTTTTTCAGAGGCGACTTTATTAGAGGAACCTTCGGAATTCTTTCTACTTCTCAAATAATCAGCCTTATACTTTTGACCGGTATAATTGTTTATCTAACCATTATCCGTATAAAATCCACAAAAAACAGCAAGTAACTTTTTGCCTTTGTGTTTGTTTACTATTATATTCTAAAAATAGTCTCTTAATAGGACTTTTATATGCTTTGGGAATATGATATGTTCTTTTCATTACTTTTTAATTCGGAGGTGTAACATGGGTGTTGCATCATTAGTTCTCGGAATCATGGGGTTGGTTATTTCGCTTTTCTGGGGAAAATTAGGAATTTTCGCTCTTATTCTTGCTATTCCTGCAATTATTTTTGGTGCAATTGCAAGAAATGGCAAAGGTCATAAAACAATGCCAACAATTGGTCTTGTATTTGGATGTGTTGCTTTACCATTTGCAATTATCAGCTTCGGTTTCTGGAACAATATTGAAAAAATTACAAACGGCTGTTCTAAGGAAATCGAAAGATCATTTAATTTCGATAAGAACTCAACAGAAAACGATGATTATTCAACAGATGGAGAAGAAAGCGACAACGAATCAAGAAAACGCCTTGAAGAAAAAATGGATAAGCTTTCTGATGCAATTGAAGAAAAGCTTAATAAAATGTTTTTTGAAGACTAAAATTATTCAGGGAACTTCACAAAGCTTCCCTGCACTACAGTTCTTATAAAAAAAAGACTTTCGAAATAATCGAAAGTCTTTTTTTTGCCGGGAACCAGAATCGAACTGGCACGGCCGTTTGAATTGCCGAGGGATTTTAAGTCCCTTGTGTCTACCTATTCCACCATCCCGGCGACAAATATATAGTATAAAAATTCACAAAAAATTTCAATACCTGTTATTCAAGCATTCTAGTGTGTCTGGCTATAAAGTCCTGCCATTTCATCGCGCCATTCTACCGTTTTTGATTTATCCTCGTATTCAATAATTTTTTCAATTTTGAATTTCTTGAGATCACGAGGATTTTCAAATGTTACTACAGCAAAACGTCCATTTCCAATATAAGTCATCTGCTGCCCAGGAAGCATATTTTCTTTTGATTTGAGACTTTCAAGAACACAATCAAAGTGCATTGGTTTTCCTTCCGAATCACTGATTGCACTTGTCATATCCTGAATAAGTTGTCCGCATTTTGCACACATAACCTGACGGCTTTTAAATTCACGGATTGCAGCTTCTTTATGCTGATTTTCCTGCAACTCTTCTGCAGAAATTTTTGGTTGTTTATTCTGATTAAATTTGGACTGGTCAGACTGTTGATTTTCTTTTGCCTGATTGTTCTGATTATTTTGATTCTGGTTTTGGTTATTCCAGTTTCTGTGATGTCTATTGCGACGGTCATTTCTTCCCATTTCTTATCTCCCATCCAGGATCGCCCATGAGAAAAAATTCCGTACACGAACTAGCTGGACAATTTTAACTCTTCAGGGTTTTCCACAAGTTTTTTACTAATAACTTGAGCAATTCGTTGAATTGCATTATTCACATATTCTTCATCATGAATCTTATTACGCAATTCTAACACTTTTGGGGATAAAATTTCTACTGGTTCTTCCTTCGCAATTTCAATACAAGGTGCAACTGTTTCTACTGCGACCATCACGAAAACTCCAAAAACGCATTTTCTATATGATACACTGCCGGAAAACCGGGCATATCAATTACAACAACATCGAATCTAACAAAGCTGTTACTATATTGTCGATGTTTTGTCAGAAAATATTTAGAGGTTTCTAAAATTCTTTTTTGTTTTTGTGAGTTTAATTCTCGGGCAAGAACTTCAAGATTTCCCCAAAGTAAAGTTTTTACTTCAACGAATACAAGCACTTCGTCTTTTGAAACGATAAGATCAGCCTCACCGCTTCGACAACGAAAATTGGTTTCAACAATTTCAAAACCGTTTTCTTTAAAATAATTAAGAGCCCGAATCTCACCGGATGAACCGATCTGTTTTCGAGCTCTTGAATTTATTTCGTGATAATTAGATTTCTTCAACGTCCTCTGTTAATTCCTCGAGTTCTTCAACATCTGTTGGATTATCGTAATTTGCTTTTGCAAAACCAGCAAAATATTTTTCCATATCAGCATCTGAATCTGGCATTGCTTCACCAGCAGTTAACAGATACTGCAAGTTCCACTGATTAATTGCATTCATATGATATTTTTTAATTGTTCGCTTTTTTGCCAGAAACATGTATTTTCCATCATCAAAAAACACTGGCATTGTAAAACGCATTCCTAGTTTAATGTCTGAACAATTAATTTTCTGAAAATTTGGCATACCAACCCTCCGAAAGTTGCGTTACGATTGTTGCATTACAAATGCAAAAATTTTTGCTAACACAGGCCAAACAGTTTCTGGAACACAAGTTCCAATTTCCTGAACACTTAAAAAGTCAGTCAGCTCATCATTTTTTACGATGGTGATATCATTTTCTTCTGCCGCATCCAAAACCTTCTGCGCCAGTTCTCCCTTTGCTGTTACTGTAACAAATGGAGCTGCTGCACCTTCAGGATATTTCAATGCAACAGCTTTTTTAATTCTCTGCATTATGCATACCCCTTTGCAACAGGCAGTAAAATATTACCACTTGCAAAGCCTGCAAGTTTCTCAGTTTTCTCTACCTCAACCGGAACATTTTTAAAATATACTTGAAGTTTGGATTTTAGCTTTGTGTTTATTACGTCATCCATTTCCGGATAATGGGAAAATAAAACTTTTTGTATATCTGTTCCATTGAAAGATACCACAAAAGTCCATATTTCTCTATCAATACTAAAATTTATCACTGAATTTTGTACATTTTTTTTAAATAAATCAAGAAAAACTCTAAAAACTCCATCACCTTTAATATGTCGCTGTTCTTTATCAAATCCAAATTCAAATGGAACTACAATCCAATGATTCTTATGTTCGGATTGTCCGCCATTGCTTTTGGTATCCTGATCACGACTTATAATATGATTAAATACAGTCAAAAAACCTTCAGGACTTTTTCCAATCTGACGGCCATTTAAAAGTTCGGTAAAATATTCTTTAAATTGTTCCGCCAGCATTTCAATTTCATGGTTCTCAAATTTTTTAATTTGCTTTTCTGAGGAATTTCCTTCAACCTCCGAAGATAAACCAAAGCCTGTCATTACATCCTGAATGTTTTCAATTGTAGGCTCTATTCCTTTTTCTATAAGAATCATTGCAGCCTCACTGGCTTCCTCTTCATGCCCCGGAAATTTAAGTGCTGCATTTCTTGCCTTATTAATTTTGTCCAGATTAATTTTTGCTCCAAACCCGACTATAGTCTGCAGAAGCATTTTTGATATATTATCTTGAGGAAGTCCAAGACTTGCTAAAAGCTCTGCAACCTGTGGTGTCATTACATTTGAACTTTGCACTACACTCTTATCTGAAAGTTGATTCTGTACTGAATTCTGGATTTTTGAAAGATTCAATTTACCATCAGTAATTGAAACTCGGGCCATAAAAGAACTTCCTGGCACAAGCTTTTCCTTTGAAGAAATGGCATAACGACCTCCAGCAAAAGAGGCGACATACTTACCGTTACCAGAATCTTTCAGTATACGGACTAAAACAGAGCTGCCTTCCTTTATGAGATTTGAATACTCTTTAGGAAGGACAGTCTGGGAATGTATGTAAATGCCGTTTGTATTCATATGTATTGATTATACAATATTAACATACATTCTGTTAAGAAAAGTTTAAAACAAAAAAGCCGATACCAAAGTACCGGCTTATATTAAATCTTTACGATTTATTTGTTTTCTGTTGTAGCAGCTTCAGCTTCTTTTGCAGCAGCGGCAGCATCAGCAGCAGCGTTACGAGCGTTCATAGCTTCAGTAGCAGCAGCTCCGAGGAGTTCCTTAACTTTAGCTCCCTTACCAACTTTGTCACGGATGTAATAAAGTTTAGCACGGCGAACTTTACCAGGACGAGTAACATCAACCTTTACGATTCTTGGTGATTCGTAAGGGAATACACGTTCTACACCAACTCCAAATGAGTTCTTGCGAACTGTGAATGTTTTTCTAGCGCCTGCGTTTTTCATAGCAATTACGAGGCCTTCAAACTTCTGGATACGTTCTGTTTTACCTTCAATAATTTTGAAGTAAACTGCAACTGTATCACCAATATTGAATGGCTGTGCACCAGCACGTTTCTGCTGTTCTTCAATTGTCTTAATAAGATCCATTATAGTCTCCAGTAACAAGAAAAAAGTTACTTTGATTTTCGCTTTCTCTTTTTAAGGCTCAGCTTTACGCCTGCCTGATTTGTTATTTCCTCAATCATCTGTTCGGCTTCTGAAGTGAGCTGTCCTTTTAACCTTGCCTGAGCGATCAAATCTGGTCGATTAGCCAAAGTTTTTTCAAGGCGCTTTTTCAGCCGCCACTTTCGGATTTTTTCGTGGTTGCCGGATAACAAAACATCCGGAACTTCCATGTCCTTGTACACTGGTGGACGTGTGTACTGTGGATACTCCAAAAGTCCGTCGCTGTAACTTTCTTCATCCAGGCTTTCTGAACTGATTACTCCGTCTATCAATCGATACACTGTATCAATAATAACCGTTGCACTCACTTCTCCGCTGGACATTACATAGTCTCCGATTGAAATCTCATCATCAACATAGTAATCAATAATTCTCTGGTCAATACCTTCGTATCTTCCGCAGACAATTACAAGTTCGTCTTTGCGACTAAGTTCCAACGCTTTACTCTGTGTAAACTGCTTACCACTTGGTGTTACATAAATAACATGCTTGCGGCTAGCCTTTACGCTGTCAAGCGCGCGTCCCAGAGGCTCAGTCATCATTAACTGTCCTGCGCCTCCTCCATACGGACTGTCATCACAAGTATGGTGCTTATCAGTAGCAAAATCTCTGATATTCACCAGATCGTAGGCAATAATTCCCTTTTCTACCGCCTTGGCCATGATTGAGTTTTCAAAAAAAGCCTGTGGTATCTGAGGAAATAAGGTCAGCACTGTAAATTTCATGGAATTACTCCAGAATCCAGAGGTGCATCAGCTGTATTGTTCCGGTTTTCATATCAACTTTTCCTATATGTTCCTTGTTGAGTGGAACCAGTACCTTGCGGGGATTACCCGAAGCTGTCTTTTTGATATTATCTGCCAGAATATTGCAACTCTCGGAAAGGGAAACCTCTAAGAGATCACCTGCTCCGCCTTCCAATACGTCTGTAATAGTACCTATTTCTATAAGTCCGGCATTCTCACCGGCCAATCCGTCTTTGCTCTCATAAACAAGAGTACATTTTACTAAGTCTGCAACATACCATTCGTCTTTTCCCAAAGGCGCCGCATACTTACGAGAAACTCTAATATCCCAACCGTTGAACTTTTTAGCTTCTTCGGGGGTATTAATGCCCTCTAATTTCATATATAAGGTGGAATTTGCAGCTTTAGCAGATTCAACTTTGAATCCCCTTGTCTGTTCTCCGTTCCTTAAAGTAACTTCTTTTAACGCTTCAATATGCTCGTAATAACCAGAAGCACTTTCTACTTTAAATTCACCCGTAAGCCCATGGGCTCCACGAACGAAACCAACTGTTAATTGATCATCAAGATTAACATTAAATGCCATTAGTACGACTAGTCCAGAATTTCCAGGCTATAACGCTTACCGTCTTTGCTTCCAGAAGCACTCAATACTGTGCGCAACGCTTTAGCAATACGACCGTACTTGCCTATTACCTTTCCAATATCGCCTTCAGCTACTCTAAGCTCCAATACAGGACCTCTTTCACCTTCGGTTTCATTTACAGAAACTGCATCAGGATCATCGACCAACGATTTTGCAATGTATTCAATCAGGTCTTTTTCCATTTACATGCTCCCGTAAATTATTTTGACTGTCCGTTTTTAGCCAAGCCTTTCTTGTTCATCAATTTTGCAACGATGTCAGTAGGCTGAGCACCAACGCCGATCCAATACTTAATGCGATCTTCTTTGATAGCTACTTGGTTGCCTTCTTTTTCAATAGGCTGGTATGTACCGATTTCTTCGATACAACGACCATCGCGTGGTTCGCGAGAATCCATTACTACGATACGGTAGCAAGGACGTTTTGCAGCACCAAATCTCTTAAGTCTGATTTTAACCACTTTGATTTACCTCCATAGAACTCGAGCTGGATTGAGTCAAGTCCTAATATAAACAATTCTACACAATACAGTGTGAATTCATAATATATAGAAAAAAAGTAGGTTAGTCAATGCAACAAGGGAATTTAACCTTATGGATATTCTTAACATAAAGATAAATAGTCTGATTGTCAGAGAGGCTTAAAGAAACAAGTTTAATACTGTTTTCTGCAAATCGAAAAGAATTGTTAAACTGTCCCGCTTTTTCAATCGTTTCATGTTGAAATTACAGAAGAACTTTCTTACCCTTGAAAATTCCCAACTTAAACAATAACATTACATCAGAGGGGGAATTACATGTTAAAAAAACAGGAATGGTTTGAAAGCGAAGAATTCTGGAAAAATTACGGACCTATTATGTTTGACGGAAGTCATTGGGCCGAAGCACCAGGAATTGCAGAAGCTGTATGTAAAATTGCAGGCTTGTCAAAAGGCTGTTCTATTCTTGAAGCTGGCTGCGGACCAGGACGCGTTGCTGTAGAATTTGCACTTTTAGGACTTGATGTAACAGGTGTTGACTTAATTCAATCAGAGCTTGATGCCGCAAAAGAAACAGCAGATGCAGAAAATGTAAAACTAAATCTTATAAAAGCAGATTTAAGAGATTTTACTACAGAAAAGAAGTTTGACTGTGCAGTAAATCTTTATACATCCTTCGGCTACTGCGAATCCATTGAGGACGATCTAAAAATCTTAAAAAGAATATGTGACTCATTAAAAGATGATGGTTTCTTTATCCTTGAATGTACAAGTAGAGAAATCGCTGTTCAGTACTTTACTGAAGGAGAATGGTTTGAACGAGCAGGAAAAACTGTTCTTACACAGTTTTCGGTTGAAGGTGCCTGGGAAGGTCTAAGATCAAAATGGATTTTAATTGATAACAACACTGGCAGAAGAATTGAACATGAATTTGTTCAGCGTCTTTATTCTGCAATTGAATTAAAACGAATGATGATTGCAGCAGGATTCAAAACTGCAGAAATTTACGGCGACTTCAACTTTGCACCATACAATCAAAATGCAAAAACAATGGTTATCATTGCTAGAAAATAAACTGACACACAAAGGATTTTCAAAATGAAAAAAACAAATGCAATGCGCATCTTAGATAAACTTAATATTTCATATGAGGCATCTGAATATGATGATGACAGTGAACACAAACTTGAACACGGAGCTGCAGCAATGACAGCCCAAAAGCTTGGTGTAAATCCTGAACAGGTTTTCAAAACAATCGTATTCAAGTCTGATTCAAAAGAAGTACTTGTATTCTGTCAGTCAGCAGTTTCAGAAATTAACCTGAAAAAAGCCCGCACAGTTGCAGGGGTTAAAGAAGTTACACCTGTCAAAGAGCAGGAATTGCTTGGTCTTACAGGTTACATTCGTGGCGGATGTTCTCCTTTAGGTATGAAAAAACAGTACAGGACTTTTATTGACGAAAGTGCATTGCTTCAGGATGTTATCTGTGTAAGTGCGGGCGTTCGCGGTACTCAATTAAAGTTGAGTCCTCAGGATCTGATAAAGGCAACAGAAGCAACGGTCTGCGATTTAGTTTTAGAAAAGTAAAATATAATATGTAAAAAAAATCTTGAAGGTAAATGTTTTTTTTACTTTCAGGATTTTTTTTTATTTATACGGATTCTTTACCAGCTTTTGATTCGAGCCATTGAAAAGCCGTTAAGTTATTATAAAATTTTGTTTCAATACCATTTCCGTCTGCAAGTTCTGGAACACCAAATATTTTGTCAAGAACAAGAATTGCAGCTCCTTCTGAAACAACATTTTCTGTTACAGATGCACTTGTTACCAAAGAAGTTTTATTTGGTTCATAAGGCCAGAGGTAAGCAATATCTTCCCTAATATAATTAAGAAGCTCGGCGCTTGCTTTTTTTTCAATTCCACCAACATAAACCACATCGAGATTCAATGTATTTACAAGAAAGGCAATATTCTGTGCCAGTTCCTTAAAAATTCCATTAACAGAGCTATCTGATAATTTTTCAATTGTTGCTGCTCCATTTACAAACTGATTCTGACTTGTAGGATTCCACAGCATACTTCTAAATTCTCCGGCAGTCGAATTTGCGCCATGATAAATTTTCCCGTTAAGAACAAATCCAAAACCGACAGAAATATTTCGAGGGGAATTTTTTACGGGCTGCTGTGGTCGATGCTGGACAAGAACATACATCATGTTTTTTTCTGTTGTTGATGTACGCCATATCATTTTTTCTGTATAACAGCAGCACCGGGCATCATTATCAAAGAAAACAGGAAGTTTTGTAATTTCTTCAGCTTTCTTAATAAAATCAACAGGTTCGTAAATCATCAATGGAATCGACTGATTAATCGTTCCCTGTTCAACATCAATCAATGCAGGAAGTCCAACTCCAATGCCAAGAAGAATTCTTTTTTTTGCTTTTGCTTCTTTTTTTACAATTTGAAATACCTTCTCAAAAAATCCCATAAGACCAAGAGCTGCATATTCATCTGTATTAATTGCTTCAGAATATGTAAAGACTATTTCACCGTTAATACTTACTAAGGAACAATTAAAATTCTGTGGATTGATTTCAATTCCGCCAACCACAGCAAATTCTTTATTTAATTCGAGAAAAATCGGTTTACGTCCACCTTGAGGTCCAGACTCTCCAGCTTCAGCTTCGCGAATAATTCCCATGGATGAAAGCTCTGATGTTATTTTTGTAACAGTAGATTTGTCCATTCCAAGGCATGTAGCAATATCTACACGGCTGATTTTTTTCTCAAGCCAAATTAATCTCAGTATGCGGGAAATGTTAATTTCTGAAAGGGAATTTAAAACTCTCATATTAACATTTTATTTTAGTTTATTGATTTTTTCAACCAATCTATTTATTTAACATTATTGCTGTAAGCATGTGATCAGTTGTAGACTTTGTCCGTCGGAAGGAGCACAGATAATCAGATTCGATTGTACACCGATTTACAGAGAAAATATTTGAACATTTAACATCAGCTTTTAATAAAGTGATTTCTATGGCTTTTTTCAAATCAAGATAATATTTTTCTGAATTTTTCTGAACAAAAATTTCCTTTATGTTATCTTTGAAATGAGCTGAAAAC
This sequence comes from Treponema sp., assembly GCA_018385415.1. Lineage (GTDB taxonomy): Bacteria > Spirochaetota > Spirochaetia > Treponematales > Treponemataceae > Treponema_D. Next base: position 35,841 of record JAHAZA010000010.1, read on the forward strand.
TGATCAATTAAATCTTGTCCGACTTCATAACAGTTTTCACAGGCACAAGGCCCAATTACCACCATCAGATCTTCAGGCTTTGTGGAATACTGGGCTGCCATAGCATCAATTGTTTTCCTTACAATTTCTTTACAAGTTCCTTTCCAGCCACTATGACTTAAACCTATTGCTTTTTTTACAGGATCTAGAAAATAAACAGGAACACAATCTGCCTCAAATGAACACAGCAAAAGATTTGTTTCATTTGTGATAATTCCATCATAATCCTGAATATTTGTAGGAATTATAATTCCTTCACCACCATTTTCTTTTTTCATTACACGAATGTTGTCAGTATGAGTCTGATAAGTTGTACACATGTCAGTCATGGTAACACCTAATTGCTTTGACAAAAGTTCATAGCTGCTCTTCCATGGAGGGTTACCATACTTCCACGCTGATATATGATTTGTTGTATAGAACGCTGAAACAAGATTTGTTTTTTCCAATTCATAAATTCTATAAAGTTCTACATCTTTTTTTTCAAAAATAGATTCTGTATAAATCATAATGTATTATCAATTGCAATTTTAATTCCATCTCTTCCACTATTTTTTACATCGTAAAGAGATTTATCCGCCATATCCAAGGATCTTTGCAAATCTCTGGACTTTGTTATATATCCACCCATACTACAGGTTGTATAATAATACTTTCCTCTGGCAAGTTTTTCTATCTGTTCAACAATTTGTTTTCCAAAATTTTCAACTTCAGTAGCTGTAGACATCTGCTTTACAAGAATAATAAATTCATCACCACCAAATCGAACTGCAATATCACAATTTCTGCATATATGCTTTATTGCTTTTCCTACACCTTTAAGAATTTCATCTCCTTCAAGATGGCCGTGATTATCATTAATATCTTTAAATTTATCAAGATCAAAGAATAACAATGCGTAGCTTTCATCTTCATCTTTTGCTGAAAGAAATTTACTCATTATATCAAGACCTGATATTTTATTATAAATGCCTGTCAATTTATCAAATTGACTTTCATAAGCAACTTCTTCTGCAACTTCAATTGCTAAGTCCAGCTTGTTTTGTACAATCTGACGTTCTTTTTCTTCCTGAAGCCGTTGTTGAATTTTAGCTTCAATATTTGTATACCCAAGAACAACATGCTGAGCTTCTTGATCTTCTGGTTCAACCTTTACCCACTTTGCCTCGAATGTTTCTGGCACTTCTGTAATATGTGATTTGAACTTCTTAGTTACACTCTTTCGTCCACGAAGAACACTCTTTAATACTTCAACACTTCCAAATTCAAGAAGTTCCTCCTGCTCTTCAGGAACAACAACATTTTCAACATAAAATTTATATGATGCTTTAAAAGGAACTGTTTCGTTATCATGAATATCAAAGAATCGTTCAACTTTTTCGTCATGACGATACACTGTAATCTGATCTTCGTTAAGATTAATATAGTAAATACAATCGTAACCTTGTGACAATGCAGAAATAATACTTTTACGTTCTTCTTCAGTTTTATCCATTGCTTTACGTTTAAGAACTTCGCTAAATGTAAAATAGGCAATAGTTCGAAGCATCGTAAATTCCCTTTTAAAATTATCAAAATTATATACTGTCATAATTGCAACGATAGAACCATTGTTAACAATAGGAACAGTCATAAAATTTTTAATGTGAAGTTTTTTACAGAATGAAGACAAAGATTTTGGAACATCAGGAAAAGCTATATCTGAAATATAAATTTCACCACGCTTTTGTATAATATGATACCATTCGCTATATACATCTCTAGGAAGATTATTGATAGCTTCTGTCAGGAATCTTGCACGCCTACTGGCGTTCCAATAGAAAATATGTTCAAGATTAATTTTATCATCAGTAAATACAGAAATAAATGCATCATCAGCGTTATAATACTTTACAAGTTTTTCAAGCAGTAGAGAAATATTTTCTTCAGGAACCGATTCATAAGCAAGCAGTGAAGTACATTCATCAAGAATTGATTTAAATTTTGTATTAACAGAAGCTTGTAATTCCTGACCATGAGAATAGGAATTTTCAAATGAATAAATCAAAAGACATGCAATAAAATATCCAATTGACAGATGTGGTTGAGCATGATCTCTATACTGAAGTAAAGATGAAATTATTGGCAATATGGGGAATAAAATAACTGCTCTACTTATATGTTCACTTCTTTTAGTTGCAAGATAATATGAATATATTGAAATAAAGAAGCAAACGATATAGTAGATGTAATGCATCAAATATACCAGATCAATAAAAATCTGTTTATTTCTTGTATAAACGCCATCTGCAGAAATATAAAACAAATTATTTGTAAAATAATTTTGTACAAGCAGAACTGTAATCATTAAAAGAGGAACAAAAGAAATAACTGCTATAAATATTAAATGTTTAAAAGAATCTTTACAGAAGTAGAAAATAAAAAAGGCAAAAAGAAATGCAATTCCACCAGACACAAGGTAATAAAGTGTCGTTATATCAAAAAATACTCGATCAGAAGGAATAATATCTAACGCACACAATCCCCAGCAAAAATCTATAACACAGAATAAAATACAGGAAGCAACGAGAAAAATAAAATTTACTTTGTACTGTCCTTTTTTATAATATTTAATATGCTGGATTAAAATAGTAGAAAAGCCGATAAAGCTTAATATACAGAACATTAGATAATGTTTATCGATCATAAAATCTCTCACCTTTTTATAATAAATATATTATAATTTAAGTGTTATATTTTAGTCGATAGGAAAAAGTAAGTTAATTATTTTTTATTTCTTCCGCCAGTTTCTGTGCATTGTTATAAAAAATACTTTCCATGTCGTCCGAAAATTCATTATTTAGAATCTCAAGATCATTCATAACCTGTTTAAGTTCATTTCTTTGGCCAAAGATTACTTCTGAATAACCAACCTCTCGAAGCTGTCTTGCTTCTTTATTTTCAATCTGGTTTACGCCATAGACAAATTCCTGTTGCGCCAGCTTATTAAGTTTATCAGAATTCAACAAAGGGAATTTCAAATTCATGACATAATTATACTTTGGCTCAACATTTATTATACCGGCAGAATATAGAATCAATTCATACAAGGAGATTCCCATAGATGCCGCCATAGTTTCTGTCATACCGGATATACGCGAGTTAATTTCAATAATATACCACTGATTGTCACTAAACAATAAATCTACCTGAGCAATTCCTGAGAGCTTTAAAAGATTTGCAAGACGAAGCATTTCGTTTTTTAACTCTGGTATTTTATACTTTTCAGCTGTAACAGGGCCAAGTTTTACATTTTGTTTCGGACTTGTAAGACCAAACTGATTTACGCTATTTATCAGAGGATCTGTTACAGTGTAATTTCCTTCACTACCATAAATTTCAATTCCAAATGATGGCCCTTGTAAAAATTCTTCAACAAGACGATCACCATTATTTTTTTTGGAAAGAAGAATATGCTTCGCTTCTGCATAAGTATTTACTACATCCATTCCAAATGAAGAAAGCCCGAGGGTGTCCTTAATAACAAGTGGAAGTTTTAGTTTTGCAATTTGAGAAAAAACACACTCTCTATAAATATTCTCCGCAATAACCAGTTTACTGCGTTCTGCATAAAACATTTCATGGTGGACATAAACACCATCTGCACAGTTAAAATTATTCTGCTTCAGAAACTGATGAGTTCTAAATTTATCAAAACAGATTTCAGAAGTTTCAAGACTATGACATATTGTCTTAATTTTTTTACATCTAAGCACATCAGCAATCATTGAATCTTTGATACTCATCCAATCAAATGGTTGTGTCCAATATGTAACTGCGATTGCAATATCAGGATTTTGATTACAGATTATCTCTGCCATATTTTCAACTGACGACTGAGACTGTTCAATAAAAACGTATTTCACATTCTGAGATTTTATATCACAACCATCGTCATACAAAAACATTCCAGGTTTCTGCATTACCACTACAAATTCAAACTGAGGATATTTAGCTTTTAACATATCCCATTGAGAAGTGCAGGAAGGAAGCATTTTAAAATCCATTTTTCCTGATGCATAATGATTTGAATTTGTAGAGTAAAATACAATTTTCATTTAATTACTTCTCAAAATAGGAATCAAATTTATCGTCAATATCTACGGAACCATTTTCCCGTTTTGCTTTCATATTGACATATTCTTCTTCATCATCTTCTGTTTCAAACTGATCAAAATCCTCTGCAGGACGGGCAGGCATAAGAATTGCAGTCAAGATATAAATCCAAATCCCACTTGTTCCTGCAAAAACAAGAATGATAAAAATCATTCTGACGAACAACGGATCTATATTGAAATATTCTCCAAAGCCACCACAAGTTCCTGTAAAGATTTTATTTTTTGTCGATTTAAAAATTTTTTTTGCCATAAGTTCACCTATTTACCAAAGGAGATTTTAACATCACCCATTCCGACTTTTACAAAGAAATGATTTTTCTTTTTTGAATCTGTAATTATTTCGCTGAAACCATTACGTTTTTCATCCCCGTAATGAACAGTTCCCATTCCGATTTTTGTATCGCAGGAATATGTTCTTGAAGTTCCTGTTGTTCTAACTTTTATCGATCCCATTATACAATCAATCTTTGTATAACCTTTTAAGGTTCCGCTAACATCTATTGAGCCCATTGAGCAACGGATGTTTGTTGACTGTGAAGTAATACCTTCAGCAATCAATTCTCCTGCAGAAAGATCAATAATTGTTTTCTCTGCACTGATACTTAAATCACTTGTTGTCAATTGACCTGCACCAAGTGATAGTTTCAAATTTTCAACAGATGCACCAGCTGGAACTGTAATAAGAACTCTTGGGCACCATTTATTCTTAATTGAGTGCCCATACTTTTTAAGATTACTATGAATTTTTTTATTTTCGATTATTAAAGTTCCTGCATCATTTATTTCACATCTAAAATCTTTTTTGGAGATTCCCTTTGTTTCAACTTTATATGTCTTTCCAGATTTTATACAGAACTGCCCGGCTCCAACAACTATTCCAAGATTTACTACTTCAGTTTTCTGAAACTCAAAAAGCATTTTTTCCTGAGAATAATCAAACCCATTTTTTTCTGAATATGTTTTTTCTTCATCAGCAAATTTATCTTCTTCGTCTTCATCTACCGTTTCATATTTTATACCGTCTTCTGTTTCACCTTTTGTTTTCTTCGATTTTTTCTTTGTAATTTTTGCTGGTACACATTCAAAATTATCAACAATTGTTCTCGCCAGTGTTTCAGGATCTCCCAGTTCATCAATTACTTTATCATCGTCATCAGCATCATCAAAATAATTTGAATAATACTCCAATGCTTCTTTACGTTCCTCTGCTGTAAGCGCCTGAATATTTTTTTCTACGATAGCTAAATACTGTTTCTTTGTCATTTTGATAACCTCTTACTTTCCTAATAAAATTGAATCTATTTCCTTTCGATAATCAGCCCAGGCTTTTCTATATTCATTAAGCAGAACATTTCCTTCGGAAGTGATTTTATAATAACGCCTGTTTCGTCCATCAAAAGCTTTGTCATAAGTTTCAAGATATTCCTCTTTCTGAAGTCTTCGCAGAACCGGATAAAGGGAACTTTCAGATACATCAATTACTTGTCTGACATCCTGTGTTATTTTATAACCGTAAGTTCCTTCTTTAGTTTCCTTTGCAACAACTGAAAGCACAATTGCATCTAGCATATTTGTACCTGCATTGAAGTTCATAAAACCTCCATACTTTCTTGTTCACAATATTATTTAATAATATATACTATATGAAATATAATATTATTCGTCAAGCAAAAAAAAAATCCCGAAACCTTAAAGCTCCAGGATTATAATTTTCTATTGTTCTATTTATTTTGAAACAATTTCACCTGCACGTTTAAGTGCATCTGTGATATTATCAAAAATGTTTTCACGGCCAAGCTTATCAGCCATTCCAGTTTTTTCACAAAGCATATAAGGCTGTGTATGAATTCCTGACAAAACAATTTTAATACCTTTTCTGTCGCAGGCTGCCTTACACTGTTCAAGTGCCTGAAGACCACCGGCATCAAGATAGATTGTATTACGCATTCTCAAAACAAGAACCTTTGCATCGGCCCCTGCCCTTTCTGTTGCAAGTTCAAATTTACGAACAGTACCAAAAAATAAAGGACCTTCAATTTCAAATACAAGAACACCTTTAGGAATATCAAGGTTTTCAGCAGGCTGATCTTTTTTAATTCCTCCAGTAATGATTGCACGTTCATCCTGAACGTTAGAGAGATCAATCATTTTCTTAATAAAGAAGAAGGCAGCAAGTCCAAGACCAACAGCAATGGCAACTGTAAGATCAACAAATACTGTAATAAGGAATGTTACAAAGAAAACACAAATGTCAGATTTCTGACCTTTAAGCAATGCACGGATTGCAGGAAATCCTGCCATATTCCATGCAACGTTAATCAGGATTGCAGCAAGAGCGGGCATTGGAATAAAGGCTGCATACTTTCCGAAGAAAAGAAGAATCAAAAGTAATGTTAAAGCATGAATAATTCCAGCAACAGGTGTGCGCCCACCATTTTTAATATTTGTTGCAGTACGTGCAATTGCACCAGTAGCAGGAATTCCTCCGAATACAGGTGAAGCAATATTTGCAATACCCTGTGCGATAAGTTCTGTATTGGAATCATGTTTAGTACCGATCATTCCATCAGCAACAACGGCAGAAAGAAGTGATTCAATGGCAGCAAGAACTGCGATAGAAATTGCAGTTGGGAACAGATCTATGATTGTTTTAATATTGAAATCTGGTAGAGTTGGTTTCAACTCTCTGATTGATGGAATATCAAAATGTTTTGAACCGTCTGCAAAGGTACCGATTGTATCACAGTGAAGGTTACAGAATTTACCAAGAAGAATTGAAGCAACAGTTGCTAACACGATTACAACAATACTTCCAGGAATTTTTTTTATGAACTTTGACCATACGAAAATGAATGCAAGACAGATTGCTGCCATTGCTAAAGAATACCAGTTTACAGAAGCTGCAGATTTTACATAAACAATCATTTTTGGCAAGAAGTCACCAGGCATCTTTGTAAGGTTTTCGCCAAGTACCATCATTCCATTTGAAAAATCAGGACGAAGACCAAAGAAATCACCGATCTGACCTGATGCAATTACAACTGCAATACCAGCAGTAAATCCTGTTACAATTGTATATGGAATAAATTTTACAAGACCTCCCATTTTGAAAACGCCAAGTAAAATCAACATAATACCAGCCATAACAGTTGCTGTAGCAAGTCCACTTAAACCAAACTTAGCAACAACACCAAAAACGATTACCGCAAAAGCACCAGTAGGACCACCAATCTGAACACGGCTTCCACCAAATGCAGAAATACAAAAGCCTGCAATAATAGCTGTAAAAATACCTGCTGCAGGTCCAACCCCAGATGCGATAGCAAAAGCGATTGCAAGTGGTAACGCAACAATACCTACGATGATACCAGCAACAAGATCGCTGACAAAGGTTTTACCATCGTAACTTTTAATTGTGTTTAAAATTTCAGGTTTAAACATTTTTTCCTCAAATATTTTTCAGGGACAGGAATTTTCCAGCCCCAGACTTTTTTCTTTTCTAATTTACTCTGTTAATGATTTTACCGTTTAAGAAAGAACGGAGATTTTCAACAGCAATGTCCAGAAGCCGAACACGAGTTTCTTTTGCTGCCCATGCAACATGTGGAGTAACTACACAGTTTGGTGCATTTAACAGAGGGCAGTCTTTAGACATAGGCTCCTCAGAAAGAACATCTGCAGCAAAACCAGAAAGAGTTTTATCTTCAAGAGCTTTTCTAACAGCCTCTTCATCAATCAAAGCACCTCGGGCTGTATTAACAAGAAGAGCACCTTTCTTTATCTTCTTCAATGATTCCGCATTTATAAGTTTATTATTATCTTTTGTTAACGGACAATGAAGAGAGACAATATCACTTGAAGAAAGAAGTTCATCCAGTGAAACAGCCCTTACCTTTTCATCATCACGTGCGTTTGCATTATATTCATCAATACGGAAAGCAGAACGAGTATTTACAATTACCTTCATTCCAAAACTTGAAGCAATGCGGGCAACTCTCTGACCGATTGAACCGAATCCGATTAGACCTATTGTCTTTCCATAAAGTTCAGTTAAAGGCTGTACCCAGTAACAAAAGTCTGGAGATTTAATCCAGTCTCCATTCATTACTGATTTTGAATGAGCATTGACGGCGTTGTAAAATTCCATAATCAAAGCAAATACATGCTGGGCAACTGCCATTGTACTGTAAGAAGGAATATTTGTTACAACAATTCCAAGGTCGCGAGCGGCTTCAATATCAACAACATTGTACCCTGTTGCAAAAACCCCAATGTATTTTAGATTTTTGCACTGAGAAAGAATTTCTCGAGTAAGATTTACTTTATTAAGAAACACGTAATCTGCGTCACGGATGCGTTCTAATGTAAGCTCAGGCTGTGTACGTGGATAATATGTAACTTCACCAAATTCTTTTAAAACATCATAAGAAAGGTCACCTGGATTCAAAGCGTGACCGTCAAGGATTACGATTTTCATGGCTGGTAGTATAGAACAAAATTGAATTTTGTGCAAAAGGGTGCGGAATTTCGAATTCCCATCAAGGCATAAAAAAGCCTGACTCACTTCAACAGCAAATCAGGCTTTTATGAATTATTCAAAAGTAAAATAAAGTCGGTTTTTCTTTACACCTGCATAAACATTATTTACTTTGTCGTTATCTGTTAAAACATAAAAGTTTTTATATTTCATCATTATTGGATAAAGATTATAGAATTCATTACATATCCCAGGCTGCTGCAAATAGCCTCCACCCAGAAACCTGATTTTTCCGTCAGCTGTTTCGCCATATATTCTATAAGAAAAAAAACCGTATTCTGAGGAATTAATAAAATAAAAATTATAAAAGTTTATTCTTTCTCTAAGACCTGTATTTGTTCGAACCAAATAATAGGATTCCGACATATCTCCTAACATCCGAATTTGTTCACAATCAATTTTCATTCCATCCCTTACAGGATCTGATTTCTCCGTTTTATTTGTTAAAACAATATACATATCACTATTTCTTACACCACAATCAACATTTATACCTGAAACAGAGACATCAACTTTTACCTGATTGTATTTACTGAGAAAATCTTCATAAAACGATCCCAATGGGATTTCTTCAAAACCAGTCTTAGAAATTTCATGAAGTTTTGAATGAACATACCTTGCGGCGAGCACAGTTTCCGAATCATTTACAAGATAGATTGAAACAAGATATTTCTCCGTCGTAGTATAGTCAGATATTATGATTTTATCGTTTACCTTTAATTCTGCAATATCAAAAACATATGAATTCTCTAAAGCAAAACATAAAGACATACTTAAGCAAACCATAAAGAATAAAAGACTCAATTTTTTCATTAAATACTCCTTTCTCCAATTCTAATAAAAAAGCCTGACTTACTTCAACAGCAAATCAGGCTTTTAAAATTCCTATCAAAAAATTCTACAATCTTTCCACAGGAACTTCACGGGCATCGCGTCCCATATAAGCAACGATGTTAGTGCCGTCTTTTATAATATCAACTGGAATTACAGCAGCATCAACACGCTGACCGTCAACTTCAATGTATTCAACACCTTTGTTGATGTGCTGTGGGTTCTTAACTTCAATGTTAAGATTCATACCACGCCAGCGACGCTGTACATTAAATCCATCCCATTCGTGAGGAATACATGGATCGATGAGAAGTCCATCATACTGTGGACGGATTCCGAGAATATACTGTGTTGTTGAGTAATAGTTCCATGTAGCAGCTCCAGAAAGCCAGCTTACACGAGTATTTCCGGCACGAGGGCTGTAAGTTGAATAAGTTGTCTGACCTACAACGTATGGTTCTGACTGGCGGATTTCTGCCTTGTCGTTATACGAAGCAGGAAGTGCTGCCTTACAATATTCGTATGCACGGTCACCGTTACCCATGAGAGCTTCTGCAATAACGCCCCATCCCTGTGTATGGTTAAAGATACCTGCGTTTTCTTTTATTCCAGGATTGAATACAACTGAACTCATTACGCTTGAAGAAGCCATTACAAATGGTGGAGCACAAAGCATAAGTCCGTAAGGTGTTGCAAGTTTTTCCTTTACTGTTTCAAGACATTTTTTTGCCTGTTCTGGAGTTGCAGCATTACTCAATACTGACCAAACCTGAGTATTGAAGTAAACCTGTCCTTCTTCCATTGTCTTTGTTCCATAAACAAGGCCATTTTCTGTAATAGCCCAGATGAACCATTCGCCGTCCCAGCATTTTGCCTGGATTGCTTTATCAAGCTTATCACGTTCAATCAAAGCCCATTCACTTTCTGCCTTGTTTCCAAGACGAAGAGAAATATCAGAATAAGTTGTAAGTCCGAGACGAAGCTGGAATGCAACGAAAAGACTTTCACCTTTGTATCCAAGTTTAAGACAGTCATTCCAGTCAGCTAAAAGTCCACAAGGGAGTCCGTTAGCTCCCATTCTTTCAAGGTTGAACAGGAGAGCCTGTTTCAAGTGTCCGTAAACTGTATCTTCGCCTTCATCGCCGTATGGTACGACTTTATTAAGGAAATCCCACTTACCAGTTTCTGCGATAAATGCAGGAACTGAATTAAAGAACCACAAACAGTCATCTGAACGGAATTCCTCTGGCTTTGGAGCTTTTTCGTGTCCAGGGTTATGATCCTTTGTAATTACAGGAATTGCACCACCACATCTAACCTGACCTGAAAGCATGCGGATAAGACGTTCTTCTGCTTCTTCAGGAATTGCAGCTGCAACACCAAGAATGTCCTGAACTGAATCGCGGTAACCAAGACCATCGCGTTCTCCATTATATACGAGAGAAGCTGCACGGCTCCAGGCAAATGTAATAAGACAGTTGTAAAGTCCCCATACATTGATTGTGTGGTTGATGTCTTCATCAGGTGTCTTTGCAATGAATGAACCAAGACGGGCATGCCATGTATCTTTCAATTTCTGAAGTTCTTCATCAGCGCGAGAAGCATTACCGAATTCTTTTACGATAGGTTCACCATGTGCCCATGCATCACCGATACCGAACATAACGATTACTTCTTTTGATTCGCCTGGATTGAGAGAGATTTCTGTTTCCATAGAACCACAGATGTTGTCACCGTATGCAAGTGAGTTTGTACACTTTCCGTTTTTAACTGCATCTGGATGTTCGTAGTTTCCGTAAGTTCCGATGAAAGCTTCGCGGCTTGTATCAAAACCAGTCAATGGCGAACCACAGAGTGCCATCCATGAATGCATTGCAGCTCCTCCGATTGGAGCTTCTGGATCCTGATGATACAAGTTGTCATGAATTGCAAAACGGAGCATGTTGTCTTTCTGTTCACCCTTTGAGATAAAAAGTGAATACTGAAGATTTACCTGATCCTGTGTTGTTCCCCACTGGCTTGTAAGTTCACAATATGTGAATACAGAAAGCTTACGAGGTTTTGAACCTGTGTTAGTAAGCTTAAGGCGCCAGTATTCAAAATTTTGATTAAGTGGAACGTAATATAAAGTTTCTGATTTGATGTCAGTATATTCAGATGTAATTTTTGTATATGCAGTACCATGGCGACATTCTGATTTATACTGGTCAAGAGGTTTTCCTACTGGCTGCCATGATGCTGACCAGAAATCTCCTGATTCATTATCCCGCAAATAAAAATAGCGTCCTGGCTGATCCATTGGAACAGCATTAAAACGCAAACGCATAAAGCGCCCCTGTGCACCAGATTTGTAGAATCCGTATCCACCGGCATTGTTTGTGATTACAGCACCATAAACTGTTGAACCAAGATAGTTCGACCAGCTTGAAGGAGTGTCCGGACGAGTAATTACATACTCTTTAGCTTCGTCATCGAAATAACCGTACTGCATTTAATCCTCATTATGTTACAGGGGGAATTTTCACCACCTGCAGTTAGTTGATATTTTAAATTAATGTTACAATGAAAAAATATTTTTATCAAGGAATTTTAATAAAGATTAAAATATCCGAGAAAAAATTTTCCGCACTTCAAAATTCCTTTAAATCAATAAAATTGACCCTATGGGAATTTCTTTCTATAATATTAATATGTACGAAATTGAACTTAAAGCACATGTCCCAGATCGGAAGGTTGTGATAGAAAAAATCAATTCCTTTGCAACTTTTCTCGGAACCACAATCAAAGATGATACTTACTTTCATTTTCAGTACAATGATTCAGACAAGCATCTAACCTGCAGAATCAGGCATGAGGTTTACACATTCCCGGATGGTAAAACTAAAATCCAGGATGTTCTTACATACAAAACAAAAAAAAAGAAAACTGACGAAAACGGTTCAGCTTACGAAGTAAATGAAGAAAATGAATCCATCCTTTCTGACTCAGCTTCTGTCATAAAACTGCTTGTTGATACCGGATACACAAAATCCTATAGTAAACATAAAGATGTCATGCAATGGATAACCTCTACAGAATATGGTCAGGCGCATCTTGAGCTTTGTAACATTCCTCAGCTGGGAGATTTTCTTGAAATTGAAATCGTAACAGAAACATGCACAAACGAAGACGGTATCAGAGATAGACTTAAATCACTGATAGAACAATCAGGAATCCCACTTTCGAATATAGAAGAACGATATTACAGCGAGCTTTTAAAGCTTGCAAAAGGAGAATAAAAAATGTTCAGCATCAATCAATGCAAACTTCAGGCAAAACAACAGCTTAAAGGAAACACAGGTCCTCTTATGAATGCAAGCCTTATAATGTTTGCAATTTCTGCAATGCTTGCTCTTACAAATTCAAGAATAAGTCAGGTAATGCCGTTTATGACTTTTTCATTCAGAGTAATTCAATTTTGTATTACATCTATTCTTGGATTTGCCCTCACCTATCTGGCAATGAAGCTTGTTAAAACACGAACTTCAAGTTTTACTGACTATCAGATTGGTCTTACAAAAATCAAACCAGCTCTTTTAGGAAATCTCTGGCACACATTGTTCTTAACTCTCTGGAAATTAATTTTTATCGTTCCAATTTCCATTATTATTTCAATTCCTTTTTCAATAGCAATTTTCAATGTATTAGATTTAGGAAACATCGATTGGACAACTGTAGATCCTAACAGATTTGCTCCTGAGAATTTTAATATTGAAGAAATGTCACAGAATATTCTCAATGAGGTACAGCAGTTTTTTGAAACTCATTATGTTCTTGCAATTTTACTCGGACTTTTATTTATCGGCCTTGCGATTATTACAATAATCAAAGGCATCCAATATTCCCAGATGTTCATGGTACTTGCAGAATCAGCTCTCGAAAATAAAAAAGTTTCAGTTCCAAAAGCAATGAATTTAAGCAAAGAGTTAACTAAAGGCAAGAAAGGAAAGCTTTTTGTTTTCTATTTGAGCTTTATTGGATGGATTTCTTTAGCCTGTCTTCCTGTATTTATTTTAGCAATTTTAAAAGAAAGTCATGTCCTTGAAAGTGAAATGCTGTTTACAACACTTGTTTCGTTAACAGTAAGTTTGGGATGTACTTTACTTTTACCATACATCCGCACATCATTTGTAAATGCATACGGCTTTCTCAAAGAAGAAGCTATCAACTCAGGAAAATTGAACCTGGAAGATTTTGAATAATTAAAGGGATAAAAATATGACAGAAAACAAACCACCTGTACAACAGAATCCTAATCCATCTGATAAGAAAAAAAAGAAAAGTGCTGCAGGATTAATCATTTTAATCATATGTATCGTTCTTACAGCATTATTTACTTTACTTACAGTTCTTCCCCATCCGTCTCTTTCAGATTCTGATGATATGATTTCTCAAGATACAACTTCCTCTAATCAGGGAATTTTTGCATCAATGCTTTTCGGTTCTCAAAAAGAAAAAAAAGTAGTTCCAACTGGAGATTATATCGCAAGAATTTTCATCACTGGTGTTATCGAAGAAGAAAACAAATCTTACAGCCAGAAATGGTTATTGGAAACAATCAAGGAACTTGAAAAGGATGAAAGAAACAAAGGTATCATGCTTATCCTGGATTCTCCAGGAGGCGCAGTTTACGAATCTGACGAAGTATATCTTGCATTATCACACTATCAGTCAACACGCAAGCCTGTCTGGTCTTACATGACTCATTTGGCTGCCAGCGGAGCTTATTATATTTCCTGTGGTTCAGAATATGTGTGCGCAAACAGAAATACACTTACAGGCTCAATCGGAGTCATTGCAGGTCAGTCAGTTGATGCCACAGAATTAATGAACAATGTAGGAATTAAATCAAAAACATTCACTGCAGGCAGAAACAAAAACATGCTGAACTTCAACTGTCCTCTTACTGAAGAACAGGAAGCCATCATGCAGTCAATTGCCGACGAATGCTACGACCAGTTTACAACAATTGTTGCAATCAATCGTGGGCTTGATAAAGACTATGTTGAAAAACTTGCAGACGGAAGAATATATACTGCAAAGCAGGCTTTAGACTTAAAATTGATTGATAAAATCTGTTCTTACGACGAAGCCATTAACGCAATGAAATCAAAATATCAGTTTATTGGAGTTGAAGTTTTTGATTACAAATATTCCCCAAAAGCAACCTGGATGGATATATTAAGAGGTGCAATTTCTGATATTAAACCATTAACACAATCAAAAGAAGAAAATCTGATTGAACTTGTTTCACCTTCAATAAAATACCCAGCATATATCTACAACCAGTCTTTACATTCAACGAAATAAAGTTCAACTGTTTAAAAACAAAAAACTGCATTTGCTCTTCAAGCACAATGCAGTTTTTTTATTACATCGTATACCATTGATTAACAATAGCACCTATCTTTTCCATACTCAAAGGTTTGGTCAAGAAATAATTACATCCAAGATCAGTCACTCTGTCAGAAATATCAGAATCCTTCAAAGCCGTTACAACAACAATGTAAGGATTTTCAAACATTGAATCAGACTTCAACTTTTTACATAAAGAAAAACCATCAACCCCAGGCAAATCCAGATCGAGAATTACAAGCCCAGGCTTTTCCTTAGCCATCAATGTTCCAGCTTCAAATCCGTCATATGCTTGAAAAATCTTGACACCCTCAAAATTTTTTTCAAGATACATTTTTATTACAGAATTCAATCCTTTATCATCATCTACAATAATCATAGATTTTGTCTTAGGACTTTTTACTTCATTTAATGCTTCAACCAGTACTTCCGGAATTTCACTGCCGCGACTTTTCAAAAATTCGGCAAGATCTTCTGGAGTTACACGAAACTGTCCACCTGGTGTTGTATATGCCTTTAGATGTCCCGCCTTTATCCAGTTGATTGCAGTTTGGTTAACTACACCACAAATATTTGCAACTTCAAGGGCAGAAAACACTTTTGATTTCTTACTTTTCGAAGCCATAATCTTCCTTCACTTTTTGTATCAATTTTATCGAAAATCCGTTTTTTAATAAATACTGAGTTATCTTATCTTCGTCTTTTTTAGTCTTAACACATTTTTTAAAAGCACGCATACAAATTTCTTCTTCGGAAATTTCTTCAAAGAATTCATCCAATGCTTCTGTAATATAAGCTTTATTAATTCCCCTGGCAGCTAGTTCCATTGAAAGTTTACTTCTACCCTCTGCATGAGTTATAGCACGATTTCTCAACCACACACCGGCAAATCGTCTGTCATCAAGATATTTCTTACTTTCAAGGTAATCAAGGGCGCGATTGATATTTGATTTTGCAAAACCTTTTGCAATAAGCTTTGCGGTCAATCCCATTCGATATTGTTCACTTCGATTCAAATAATCCAGTGCTTTCTGTTCTACAGCAAAACAGAGTCCGGCATCTACCAGTTCTTCTTCCTTTTCATCCAGAAACTCTGCTCCATCCACAATATCATCAGGGTTAACAAGAGATAAATATATAGTCCGTATAAAAAAAGAAGGTCCCGACACCGTTGTAATTTCCATACAATCGGGCGAGACCGTCCCTGCTGTTTTGATAACCAAATTCTAGCGTTTAGAGAACTGGAATCTTCTACGAGCACCTTTCTGACCGTATTTTTTACGTTCAACCATACGTGAGTCACGTGTAAGGTATCCGTTAGCTTTGAGAGATGCACGAGCATCCTGATCTACCTGCAAGAGAGCACGTGAAATACCGTGCAAACAAGCTGCAGCCTGTCCGTTAAGACCGCCACCAGTTACGTTGATAAGGATGTCAAATTTATTAGCACTTGAAGTTACGAGCAATGGCTGGTTAACAACATTAACCTGTTCTGCTGTTGCAAAGTAATCTTTAATGTCTTTACCGTTTACAGTAATTTTTCCTGAACCTTCGCGCAAGAATACACGAGCAGTTGCAGTCTTTCTTCTACCTGTTCCAATAGCAATATTCTTTACCATGATTTACTCCTAATTAAACTTCCAAAGCCTGTGGATTCTGTGCTGCATGTGGATGTTCAGCACCTGCATAAATCTTACAGTTATCCATGATTTTGCGTCCAAGACGTCCGTGTGGGAGCATTCCTGCAATAGCAATTTTCAGTGGATCACCAGGATGACGTTCATTAAGTTTTTCATAAGTAAAAGTCTTAAGACCACCTACGAAACCTGTGTAGTTATGATAAAGCTTATCTTTTGCCTTGTTACCTGTTACAGCAACTTTGTCAGCATTGATGATTACTACGAAATCACCCATTTCCTGGTTTACAGCATAAGATGGTTTGTTCTTTCCGCGCAATACATAAGCAGCTTTTGCAGCTACGCGTCCGAGGGATTTTCCTTCAGCGTCGATAATATACCATTTACGTGGCTGTGCGCTTTCGTTTACAAAAATAGTTTTCATTGTATATACCTTAACAAATAATGTTTTTCCCGGATTATTAAGTTTGCATCTTCTTAAAAATCCGCCTTTAGTGATTGAGCGATCACTAAGTAAATATACGGGGACTTAAAATATAAACTTTTCAGTCTATTTGGTCAAGCAATGAGCAACAAAATTCAGGATTATTTTTCCTGATTTTTTTCTGCTTCCTGCTCTTCTTTTTTAGCTTCGTTTTTATCCTTGATATCTGCAGCACCAATCAAAATTGCAACAAATCCGATAAATGCAGCAAGAACTGGTGCACAGCCCTTTAAGAAGTTGATTACATCAGCACCCCAGTGCAATCCAAATCCTGCACTTGCTGGCAGCACTGAAAATACTGTAAATGCGATAAACAAAATACCTAAAATAATAGCAACCATTTTTATCTCCTGAATTTCGAGGAACAGCCTCAAAATATCGTTTTCTGTGTGATTTTAAAAATATACCTTCTATTGTAAATTCCGTCAATGTAATTTATATAAGGCGAATCAATACCATATAAACAATGGTTCCACCAAAAATACTGATCATACTGTTACTTTTCCATAAATGAAGCATAACAGTCACATAAAGAGCCAGAATTTCACTTAACCCATAAGGTTTTGCCGTAAAATTTACATCTTTAAAGCAGTAAACAAGCAGAACTGCCATAACCATCGGAGGAATATATTTTTCAATAAATCTAATGATTTGAGGAGGATCCTTTTTTGAAAATAGAACAAATGGGAATGCTCTTGTTGCAAAAATGACTGCAGCACTTATTATTGTTGCAATCAATATCTGGTTAAGCGTTAAAGCCATTTTTGTCCTCCTTACCAAGATTCTTTCCTTTGACAAGCATTAATAAACCGATTCCTGCACATAAAGCAAAAATCAAAATATTATCAGCCACAACAGGAACAAACTTTCCAATAACAATACATATTCCCGTTACAAGGATACCAATTGCAGGAGGAACGAAATCCTTTGATGCTTTTATCTGCTCAATCAAAAGAACAGCAAACAAAGCTGTCAGAGCAAAATCAACACCTTTAAAATCAAATGGAATCAGAGACCCTGCAATAGCTCCTATTAAGCTGCCTAAAATCCAGTAGCACTGATCCAGAACAGCAATTGTTCCATAAAAGCGACCAGGATTTGCATTTTCTGGAAGTGGTGTTGAAGTCATTAGGGCATAAGTTTCATCAGTAAGTGCAAAAATAAGATAAGGCTTCCATTTGCCGGTTTTCTTGAATTTTTCTATAAGTGAAAGTCCATATACAATATGTCGTATATTAAGAAGAAGCTCAGCAATTGCAATACTTCCAAAAGAAGCTCCACTTGCAAAAAGTCCTATAGCAACATACTGCCCCGCACCTGCATACATAGTAAGACTCATAATAGGAGCAACCCACCATGGATATCCGTTTTTTACCAGCATTAATCCAAATGGAATTCCAATAGCGATATATCCGAAAAATACAGGTAACGTCAGCTTTACAATACTCAGCAACGATGATTTATTTTCTGTTTTTGACATAGTGGCAATTCTACAATTTTTTTTCTATTCTTTGATATGGTCAAGAGCATTTATATTTCCAGAAAGGTACTCTTCAATTGCAGCCTGGCTCATTGGTTTTCCACGAAGGAAGCCTTGAACAGTTTTACAGTTTAATTCCTGAAGAATTTTAAGCTGATCGACTTTTTCAACACCCTCTGCAATTGTATCAAGTCCCATTTTGGTAACCATAGAAATAATGGAATTAGTAATATTTTCTGAAACACCATTTTTTTCAGTAATCGACTGAATAAATGATTTATCAATTTTAAGTGTAGTCAACGGAAGAATCTGAAGATATCTTAAAGAAGAATATCCTGTTCCAAAATCATCAAGTGAAATTCTAAAACCACGACGCTTTACTTCATCAAGCACAGCCACAGCCTTGTCAGTATCATCAATTAAGACACCCTCAGTAACTTCAATCTCTACATGAGTAGGCTCAACGCCAGATTCCCTTGCAATCTGATCCAATGTAAAGAGGAAGTCATCATCCATAAGTTGAACAGGAGATACATTTACTGACATAACTCCATTATAGGCGAATTTTTCTTCCCATTCTCGCTGGCAGGTAAAGGCCTTTTTCAAAACCCATGCTCCAAGAATTTTGATAAAACCGCTTTCTTCTGCAACAGGGATAAAATCCTCAGGTGAAATTTTTCCAAGCTCTGGTTCATTCCAACGAAGAAGTGCTTCAAATCCACGAAGTTCATTTGAAGAAATATCAAATTGAGGCTGAAAGAACAATTCAAACTCGCCGTTATCGAATGCAGCAGGCATTTTTGTTTTATACATCATGCGCCGTAAAAATTCCTTCTGAAGCTCAGGTGTGAACATCAACACACGGTTTTTACCGGCTTTCTTTGCATCATGCATCGCAAGGTCAGCAAATTTTACCAGATCTTCTTTTTCAGAAGTATTATCCGGGTAAACGGAAATTCCACCTGAAGCATTTACATTCTCAGAATTAAGCGCTTCCATTACTGCATCACTTATTGTATACAAACTGTCAGCTAAGGAAAGATTCTTTGCTACAAGAATAAATTCATCACCGCCAAAACGGTAGACATCAATATTTTTATTTTCAAAAGATTTGAATATGCGGGCAGCCTTAATCAAAAGGCGGTCACCAGCCTGCTGGCCTTTTGAATCATTAATCTGTTTAAGATTATCCAGGTCAAAGGAAATAAGTCCGAATTTTGTAGATGTCTGATCTGCCTCATCCACAACGCTCTGAAATTTTTTATAAAACTGAAAGCGATTTGGCAAAGTCGTAAGAGTATCTGTTACAAGTGAAAGTTTAAGCTGCTCAGTATAACTTACTTTTGCTGTAATATCAGTCAAAGTTGCAACTACAAGTTTGTCAGTTGCAGTCTGAAGCTCAAATGAAAACCATGCCTGTTTTTTTTCAGAATAATAAGTTTCAGCGAAAAGCTCTTTTGTCTCAACTGCCTTCTGAGCCATTTCCAGCCAGTGCATTCCATTCTCAAGCATTGAAACCGCACAAGTCAAAGTAGTACCTGTTTTTAAGTTCGCAATAATTCTTGAAAATTCAGGATTAACATACAGAACTTCAAAATCTTCTGCAACACCATTATTAAACATTGGCTTTAACGCAATAAGAGGAATTTTCACGCAATCGATAATTTCTCTAAAAGTAAAATCGCTTAACACGCTTCTATTTTACAAAAATTAGCAACATTTGTCAAAATATGCAAATTTTTCAATAATATTCTATGCATTTTCAACAAAATAAACCGTAACATTCACTTAATCCCATAGTTTAAATACCGATAATAAAGAGATAGATTTTACAAATCTGTATTCCCCATTTTTTTGATTTAATATATAGAAGGAATTTTATCATGAGACTTTCATCGTTTTTTTTCAAAAAAGCATTACTTTTTACAATTGTTCTTAGCTTTATTACATGTTCAATTTGTGCTCAGCAGCTTGAAACAATAGATGAAGGGCCTAAAAAATTTGAATATAAATATAAGGAAAATGACAGCTATCGCATTCTCTCAACTGTAGAAGAAGATGTCTTCGTTAACGGCACAAAACATCATTCTGCTGAAATCGTGAATCGTATAAGTGTAAAAGTTCATGATGTAAATGAAGAAAAAATGACTGCTATCAACGAAGGCACATTCATGACAACAGAAAATTCTGTTATGGCATTTCAAGCAAATACAAAAACCTTCTCATACGGCGAAGAATACAAAAGCACATTTACAAAAGACAGATTCGGAGTATATACAATTGATGATAATTTCTTCATGCCTACAGTGCGTGATGTTCCTGTTTTTCCTGACAAAGAATTAAGTTATGGTGACGAATGGACATATGTAGGTCACGAAGCACACGATCTTCGACGCAGCTTTGGCTTACAGAAACCTTACAAAGTTCCTTTCACCGCAAAATATAAATATTTCGGTGTATTCGAAGATAAAAATACTGAAGACGGTTCGATCAAAAAGCTGGATCTTTTTCAAGTTTACTACGAATTAAGTTATACAATGGATACCTCTAAACTCGCTATCAGTGTCATGGAAACTCCATACAAAACTACAGGTTTTTCAAGTCAGTTGATTTTCTGGGACAATGACCGAGGTACAATCGATCATTATATTGAGTCCTTCAGAATTGAAATTAACACTACAGCTGGAAATATTTTTACCTTTGTAGGAAATGCCCATGCAGAAGTAACTGAATTTGAACGAACTGCTACAGTTGAAAATGTAGAAGACGTTACTCAAAAAATCGCAGATCTTGGTCTTGAAGATGTTAGTGTAAAACAGACAGAAAAAGGTTTAACTCTTTCTATCGAAAATATTCAGTTCAAACCTGATTCCGACATTCTTCTCCTTTCTGAAAAAAAGAAACTTGATAAGCTCAAAGACATTCTTTCTGCTTATCCAAACAACGATCTGCTTGTTACCGGACACACAGCTCTTCGTGGTACTGCAGAAAGTCGTCAGGAATTAAGCGAACAGCGTGCAGAAGCTGTAGCAAACTACCTGGTTCAGATTGGCGTTCGTGATAATTATCACATCTTTACTCAAGGGAAAGGTGCAGAAGAGCCTATTGCAACAAACCAGACAGAAGCAGGAAGAAAAAAAAATCGTCGTGTTGAAATAACAATTATGGATTAACTCCTTTCAGAACAATCAAGAATAATCCTGCATGTAATTGGAAGATGATCAGAATAGCCGGTATGATTATATAATTCATATCGGGCTGGGGTTCCATCTGATTTTAAAATTTTGTCATTCTTAATAACCTTAAAATCGGAAAATCTATTCTTTTCAGCAAAGAAAAAATGATCAATCTTTTCCCACTTTCCTCTAAAAAAATATGAACCTTCATCTGTCACATCATTCCACGGGGAATATAACATAACCTGCTTTGTTTTCGTTTCACCAATTCCATTAAACAGAAAATCATTATGTTCATTACGAGTAAAATCAAAATAATCTTTATTAAAATCACCTGTAGCAAAATTTATATCAGAGTCAAAAGCATTACTAAATTCACGGGCAAGAATATTTTCCTGCCATAATCTCCACTTCTCTGACTTTTCTTCTCCTCCAGATTTAGATTTCCAGTGATTAACATACATGCAGATATTTTTATTACCTGCACTCATATTAACTTCCATCAAAGCACGCATCTGGGGAGCCTTTTCATTTTCCGTCCTGACATCAAGGCCATGAAATTTTATGTTTTCAATCGGATATTTAGAAATTACACCAAGTCCGATGCTATTTCCGTTTTCTTTTCCAAAAGCTGCATAATTATAAATTTTATTTCTATACCAGCAGTTATGACTTAACTTATTCGAAATATCGTAAAGGATTTTTTCATTCTCGATTTCTTCCATAACAAAAACATCGGAATCAATTTCTTCAATTAATTTACACAAACGATCTAATCGTTCTTCATAAAAATCTTCATTCCATAAATTTTTTGATTTTCTAAAATCACCATATTCAATTCCATCATTATTACCATCAAAAAAAGTTTGAAGATTCCAGTTTGTCACAGTAATTGAATTAGCGTTATTAAATTGGAATTTTTTAGTACAAGAAGAAATAAAAAATGTAAATAATAAGAAAAATAAACAGCCAGTGTTACCAAAAGGAAATGTATAAATATTTTTCAAACTTAAAATATCCTCCAACATAAGATACTTTAAAGTTTGAAAAAATATTTATAAAAGAAATTATTTTTTAATTGCTTTAACAGAATTATCGTCGTTCAAAAGCACAACAGTTGGATTCCACTGATCTGCTTTAGATTCTTCGATTGTTGTATAAGTTACGATGATTACTTTGTCACCAGTACAGGCTTTGCGGGCAGCAGCACCATTGAGACAGATCTCACCTTTTTTTCCTGGAATGATGTAGGTTGAAAATCTTTCACCATTGTTTACGTTTAAGATATCAACCTTTTCATAGTTATGCATTCCTGCAGCTTTACACAATTCTGTATCAATGCTGATTGAACCTTCGTAGTTAAGATTTGCATCTGTTACGGTTGCTCTATGTAATTTTGCTTTTAAAACTGTAATATCCATAATTTTCAAAACCTCTTTATTCTTTATTTAATTCTAGAGCTTTCTTAATTCCTAATAATACAAGCTCTGGGGAAATTTCGTCAAACAGTTTTGTTTCTTCAAAGATTCTTGAAAAGCCACCTGTTCCAAGAACGAGAGGTTTCTTTCCGTTAAAGATTGAAGTTGTGTACTGACTGCAAAGTTCTTTTAGACCACCAAGGTGGATGTAAAAAATTCCAGACTGAATTGCCTCGATTGTATTAGTACCGAGACTGTGTTCCGGTTTTGTAATTTCAACCATCGGAAGTTTTGCCGTTTCATTTGCAAGAGCCTCAACACTGATTCTGAGACCTGGAATAATTGCGCCTCCAAGATATTCTTTATCTTTTGTAACAACATCAATTGTTGTAGCAGTTCCCATATCGATTACAATGAGATCAGTTTCTGGATGAAGTGACACAGCACCAATTGCAGCAGCAATTCTGTCTGCACCGATTTCTTTTGGATTTGCGTAACGAAGTTTAAGACCAGTCTTGATTCCCGCCTGAATAAAAAGTGCACGACAGTTAAAATATTTTGTAAAGGCACTCTGCAAAGAATAGTTGATCGATGGAACAACGGAACAAACTCCAATACGCTGAATCTTCTGCCAATGAAATCCATTTTCACGGATTACACTTCTAAAGAAAAGTCCAAGCTCATCAGAAGAAGTTCCCATGTGAGTTGTTCTCCTGAACTGCAGAACAAGTTTTCCGTCCTCATCAAAAAGACCACCTGTAATCTGTGTATTACCAACATCTACCGTTAAAATCATATAAGCTCCAGTAATGTATTACCAAGTTCAGTTAAGTTTTTCACCTGTGCAACCGCTTTCATTGTATTTGAATAAATTACACAAGGATGTTCAAAAGTGCTGATTTCGCTTAAATCATTTGATACCACATAATCAGGCACAAGTGTCTTATCTTCGTGTGAAGAAAAAATTTTGGACACAGCTTCTTGTCTTTCTCCGATTGTTGCATTTGACGTAAGTTTAAAAGCTACAACTTTTGTTTTAACACCGCACCAGCTTTTTATGCTGTCAATAAGCTTCGGATTTTTTTTCATTTTTATTGAAAGTTCAGTACCAGCTGGCACTTTCGAAAAACTTCCTACAGAATATTCTTTACCGTCAACTACAATGCAGTATGGGGAATAATCACTTACCGCAGCTGCATGAATTACAGCATCATATTTTTGTGACTTACATTCTTCCTCAAGAACAGCGGCAAGCTCTGCAAATGTTTTATAAGTAATACATTTTGCTTTCGATGGTTTTATTGCTCTTTCACTTAAAATCTCAGTAACTTCATTTCCTGCAAGAAAGAACAAATCAGATAAAAATGCAGATGTTTTTCCAGTACTAAAATTACAGACAGCGCGTACATTATCTATAGGCTCAATTGAACCGCCACCAGTTACAAGAATCTTCATTCTGCTACCCTTTATTTTTCTAGAGCTTTTTTAATAAACTCAAAAACATCAGCTGGTTCAAGAAGCCTGCCAACACCAGTTGTGCCGCACGCAAGTTCTCCTTCACCACAAGGGAGAATCTGCGCACCCCACTGTTCAAGTTTTTTCAAAGACTCCTGCACTGATGGATGACGGAACATCTGCGTATTCATGGCAGGAGCAATCAGCAAAGGTTTATTAAAATTGTTAGCAAGGCATACCGCACCAAACAGATCATCAGAAAGACCGCATGCAAGACGATTGATTGTATTTGCACTTGAAGGATATGAAATAATTAAATCGGCCCAATTCTGCGCAAGATGAATGTGAGCAATGGGATCGTCATTATCAAACATTGATGTTTCAAGTTTATTATGACTCAAACCTTCAAAGCTTGCTTTTCCTACAAACTTAAGAGCATCTTCAGTTGCAATGACGCGGACATTGTAATCATTTTTTGTAAGAAGGCTTATCAAAGTACAAGCCTTAAAACAACTGATGGAACCTGTAACATTCAACAAAACATTCTTTGCCATAATTTCTCCTTTACTTAATCTTTCTGCAGGAACTAAAAAATTCCTCAACCATTTTTTATCTTTCAAGGTTATCGATTAATCTTACTTCTTCAAGGAACACTGCTGCGTAAATTCGATTATCCTTAATTGTAACGTAATCAACTTTAAATCCTGCATTTTCAAGAGCCTTAGTAATTTCAGCTTCACTTCCACCTGCTGCAAGAATCTCATGGAATTTTGGAGCCATTGCAAGACCTGCAGGAGAAAGTTTCCTGTTGCGGCTTGAAATTGCAAGTCCATTTTCTTCACGAACAATCGGACAAGGAATAAGCTTAACATCCATAAAGAATGCCTGAACCATTCCTTCAAGCAGCTTGAACTGCTGATAATCTTTTTCACCGAAGTAAGCATTTGTCGGACGGACAATATTTAAAAGCTTCATTACAACTGTAAGCACGCCGTCAAAATGTCCGGGACGTTTTGCACCACAGAGTTCCTTACTGAAATCTTTTTCAGTAAGCATATATTTGTAATCGTCCGGATACATCACAGGATAAGTTGGAGCAAAAAGATAATCAACACCGGCCTTTTCAAGAAGGGCGCAGTCATCATCAAAGTTTGCAGGATAAGTTTCAAGATCTTTTTTATCATTAAACTGTGTCGGATTAAGATAAACGCTTACGACACTAACATCGTTTTCTTTAATTGCCTTCTGGATCAGAGAAAGATGCCCATTGTGAAGACCGCCCATTGTTGGGACAAAACCAACTGACTTATTTTCTAAAGATTTTCTGATCTGTTTAAATTCTTCTGCTGTTTTAATTACTTTCATATTTTCCTCAATTTAATTTTTTATAAAGATTCTTTCACAGGGAATTTTTATTGACCGGTTTATTTTATTTCATCTCCTGCAGGGAAAGCGCTATCTGCAACATCCGCAGCATAGGCATTGAATGCACCTTTAATAAGTTCGCGACCATTAAGATACTGACGGACAAAACGCATTTTAAATCCCGACATTCCTAGCATATCCTGAAGAACCAGAACCTGACCATCGCAATCAACACCAGCACCAATTCCAATTGTAGGAATTGAAACACTTTCTGTAATCTTCTTTGCAAGCTCCGCAGGAATACATTCCAGCAAAAGTCCAAAGCATCCAATGCTTTCTGCAATCTTTGCTTCTTCAATAATTTTTGCTGCAGCCTCTTCTGTCTTACCCTGCATTTTATGTCCGCCGAAAGCATTGTAGAACTGAGGAGTAAGTCCAAGATGTGCCATAACAGGAATTCCTGAGAGCACCAGATGTTTCAGAATATCTTCCTGGCCAAACACGCCTTCAATTTTTACAGCGTTGGCACCTGCAACAAGAAGACGACCGGCGCAGTCTGTTGCGTATTCAAGACCTTTGCGGGTTGTCAAAAACGGCATGTCGGCAAGAATAAATTTATCTGGTGCGCCGTTACGGACACTACGGGTGTGTTCTACCATCCAGTCCATCTGTGCTGGAACTGTTGATTTTTCACCATGCATAGTCATTGCACAGCTATCACCGATAAGAATTGAATCGATGTCAGATTCGTTTACGATTCCTGCAAATGTAGAGTCGTAACATGTGATCATTGAAATTTTTTTGTTTTCTTTTTTTGCTTTTAAGAAATCCAGCGTTGTCATAGTACCTGTCCTCCTTGGATCATGTCTTTTCTCTGCTGTAATTAGTAGAAATGTTTTTGTAGTTTTATATTAAGCGGGAATCACAGCCACAATGGTCTATGTTCCCGATCAATATACTGAATTAAATTTGCTTTTTATACATTAAATTTGAAGAACAGAACATCGCCATCCTGTACGATATATTCTTTTCCTTCAACGCGGTATTTACCTGCAGCTTTGATTCCTGCTTCATCACCGTACTGGCGAAGATCATCAATTGAATAAGCTTCGGCTTTAATGAATCCTTTTTCAAAGTCAGTGTGAATTACACCTGCAGCCTGAGGAGCTTTATCTCCAGCCTTAATTGTCCATGCGCGGCATTCATCCTGTCCACCAGTAAAGAATGTTGCAAGACCCATCAATTTATATGTCTTTCTTGCAAGAACGTTCAATCCAGATTCTGTCAATCCAACCGAATCCATGAATTCTTTACGTTCAGCTTCTTCTTTAAGATCAGCAAGATCTGCTTCGAATTTTCCACATATTACAACTACATCGGCGTTTTCTTCTGCTGCGATTTTCTTAACCTGTTCTACATACTGGTTTGTTCCATCAGCAATTGTTTCTTCGTCAATGTTACAAACATAAAGTAATGGTTTCATTGTAAGAAGGAACATATCTTTAACAGCAAGTTTTTCATCATCTGTCAAATCTGCACGGCGGGCACCTTTTCCATCTTCAAGAAGAGGTTTAATTTTTTCAACTGCTGTAGTCCAAGACTTAAGTTTCTTCTCTTCGTCTTTACCGAGAGCACGAATCTGCTTTGTTACTTTTTCCTGGCGTTTGCGGATAGTTTCAAGGTCAGCAAGCGCTAGCTCCATGTCAATTGTAAGAATGTCGCTTTCTGGATCAATTCCTGCTTCTACCTTTGCATCTTCACGAACATGCATGATATCTGGGTTATCAAAACAGCGTACAACGTGTGCGATTACTGAACATTCACGAATGTTCGCAAGGAACTGGTTTCCAAGACCTTCACCCTGAGAAGCACCTTTGATCAAACCTGCGATGTCTACAAACTTTACAGTTGCAGGAGTTTTTTTCTTTGGCTGAAATACACTTGCGATAAAATCAAGTCTTTCATCCGGAAGATCAACGATTCCAACATTTGGATCGATTGTACAGAACGGAAAGTTTTCTGCCTGAGCAGGAGCTGCAGTCAAAGCAGAAAAGATTGTTGATTTTCCAACATTAGGTAATCCGACGATTCCACATTCTAATGCCATAATTTATATTCCTTCTAATTTTTTTTATGAATTTTTACGCAACCACGATTACGTTCTATCTGATTTTAAAAATCAAACCAACTAATGCAACTGTAAATAAAAGCTGCATAATTACAAATTTAATAACAACCTGAGTTGCTGACCATCCCCTCTGTTTTCTCATATGATCATGCAAAGGGAATCTGATATCCTTAAAAATAGAAATTTTAAAGAAACGAAGAAGCGCAACTTTTACAAGTCCCATTCCTCCATTAACAAGGATAATTAATGAAGTTGCGAGAATAAGGAATGGATTTCCCATAACCATTACACAAGCTCCACTAAAGAATCCTAATGCACGGCTTCCTGCATCGCCCATCATTACATTACTAGGGAATGCATTATGCCACAAATATCCCATCAAAGCACCAGACAATGCAAAAGCAATAGTTGCCCAGCCTGCGCCAGTTTCAAGTGATGGAACAAGAAGATATGCAGCAACTTCTTTATGTCCGAGTACAAAATAGAAAAGACATCCCATTGTAATCAAAGCAATAAGAATGAGCATACTAGAAAGGCCATCAACACCATCTGTACAGTTTGTTGTATTTATTGTTGCCCACATAATTATTGTTCCAATAATTACATAAAGCCACATTGGAATTGCAACAAGATTTGAATAAAATGGGAACCAGAAATAAACTTTTCCATCTGGAGAATTTTTAGCAAGGAAATAGTAAAGACAGAAAGAAGCTGCAAGACAGATTATTAAATCAAGTGCACCTTTAAGATATTCACCCCAGCTCTTTGTACTTCTGTCATCAAGATAACCAGTCAACATAGAAAGCCATGTAAGACAAATAATTGAACCCTGCAATGGTGTTAAAGGAACAACAAGAATACAGATGATTGCAAAGATTGTAATAAATACAACACCAGCCCCTGTTGGTTTTCCTTTTGCGTCAGCAGCATGCTCTGTAAATTCTCTACCACGGTCGTGAGGAAGTTTATCATAAAATTTTGGAACAAGTTTAACGGCAAGTAAAAAAGCCAGATACAAAGCGATTACAATCAAAACAGTATATGACTGAAGGAGTCGTCCAGGTCCAAAATTCAACTTGTTCTGCAATAACTCTCCTAAATAAAAAAGCATAAGAAATGCCTCCGCACATTAAACTAATATTAATTTTGAACCTTTATTTTAACAAAAAAAAGAAATAAGGGAAAGTATCACCACTATACAAAATCAAAGTTAAAAAATATCAGAAACTATTTTTTTTCGTGTCATAAAAACAAAACCAATAAGTATATATATACGCGACCATATTCCAGACTCTCTCCTGGTGCTTTAGCCACTGGGCGGGAGTCTTATCTGAGGTTTTATATGAATAAACTATACCTACTTCCTTTATTGATATTTGTATTTACAAGCTGTGGGAATAATGACAAAGCCAGTCAATTATATTCCCAGGCCATGGCAGAATATCAAAACAGAAACTTTGATCAGGCAATCTTGATAGCAGATAATGTTTTACGAGAAAAAAGGAATTTTGATGCTGCAAATTTTCTTAAAGCAAAAGCCAGTTTTTTTAGAAATGATTTCCACACAGCAGAAAAAATTCTGAACGTGCTGGTAAAAAAACATCCTGAAAATTTTGATTACAAATTATGGCTTTTACGAACATATTTTCTGTCAGGCAAGTTAGAAGAATCAGAAGAACTAATTGCAGAATTAAAAGAAAATAATAGTGAAGACTGGAGATTATTTTACTGGCAAGCATTAATTGCAAAATCACAAAATAATTTCGAAAAATATTTTCTTAGTCTTAATTCAGCAGAACAGATATTAAAAGAAACATCCTTCATATATAAAGAGCTGGCTGTTATCTGGATGGAATTAGGAATGGCAGACAGATATATGAAATATACAGAAAAAAAAGAGGTTCTGAATAAATGAGAATTAAAACTATTATGTTTTCAATTTGCTTTTTGATGGCAGCAATAAAAATTACAGGCTGCAGAACTATGGGAGCAGAAAAAGCTTTCTCAGATTTTTCCCTTCAGGAAAATGTAAGTATCAAAAGCAATATTATCCAGGTTTCAATTAATTCAATAAACGATGAAAGTTCTACAGAACAACTGAAAGAACTAATTGATCTTAAGCTGATTAAAATTAATAAAGATGAAAACAACTCAAATTATTTTCTTGATGTAACAGTTAATGAAAGGCAGTTTATAAGAAATTTCGAAAATAAATTTTCATTATTTATTTCAGCTAAGGTTTTTGATAAATTCAACAAGCTCATTTATTCCAACTGTTTTTACTCAGTATCTGACGAAAGTATTATATCAAGTTCACGTCAATTCCAGGAAACTGAAAAAATCATATCAGACATAAAAAACAATCTCACTTCTCAGGACTAAATGATGCGAACTAAAATATTTCTTTTTCTATTCCTATTATTAAAAACATTTCATATGTATCCTCAAATTACAATTAAATCATCAGATGAACTTATTGCATTTGCCAGATCCAATTCTCAAGAAATCATATTAAACAACGAATACATGCTGCTCAAATTAAAAACCACTAAAAAGTCAATTACGCCATTTCTTCCACAATTCAATCTCAGCTGGCAGGAATATGACAGGATTAACTACAAACAGAATGACATAAGAACAAAAACAATCACCGCTTCAATAACACAACTATTATTCGACAATGCTAAAACAAAAACTGAATATTTATATAACAGGCAGACATCTTTTTTAGAATACATGTTATATCAAAAGACAATCAAAGAATATGAATTGAATCTAATTGAAAAGTATTATAATCATCAGCTGCTCTCCAATACCCTTATTCTTAAAGAACAACTCCTTGAAAACAGCTTAAAAGATCTAAATGCAATTAAATATAAATTCGAAAATGGATTAATCACAAAATCAGATTTATTAGAATATGAAATATATTGTAATAAGCTTGAAAATGAAATCCTAAATTATAAAAATCAGATTCAAATAAACATTTTTGATATTAAAGAAATGCTAAATATACCAGAAGAAACAGATATCTTTATTGAAGAATATTCTGAACACACAATTAACGAAACAAATACCTTAAAAGACAAAAAAACTCAGATTATTACAGACATGCTTCGTAATGACATAGAAATACAACAGCTTCAAAATACTCTAAATTATGAAAGAAAACTTGCAAAAACTATAAAGCGATTCTATTTCCCTTCTATCTATCTTTCTGGGGGAATATCATTTACGGGAATAAGTTATCCACTAACACAACCTGAATACAATTTAAAGTTAATTTTTACCTTTGATTCAGTACCATTCGTAAAACCAAATTTATCAACCAATTCAGGAGTAAATTATAATCAATCAAAGTCTCTTGAAAACAGTTTATCTGCCAATATCATTCCTGAAATAAATTATTTCGATAACAAAAAAATTGCAGCAATATCACTTAAACAAGCTGAATTAAAACTGTCTAATAAAGAGAGAGAAATTTCAAAAAAAGCGATTGAATATATATTTAGTCACGACAATCTTCTATCACAAATAAAAATCAATAAAACAACACAAACATTAATGAAAGAAAAACTGGATATATTAAAGTATGAAGCTGAAAACGGATTAGTTACTTATTCTGAATATATTAAACAAATCATTGATTTCTCAGAAGTTTCACAAGCTTTAATTCAACAAATAATCCAATTCAATTTGCTTTTAGAAAAAATTAAATATCTAACAGGGGAGTCATCTTTATATGAATAAAAAAATCATAATTATTTCATTTATTATTATTTTAGCATTTATCACAGGAATTATTTTACTAAATAAAATGACAAAGAAAAAAGAAATTCCTGAATCAAATATAAGAGTATCCGTATTAAAACCTGAGTATAAAACAATATCTCCAACAATTGAATCTTTTGGAACTGTTCAATATAAAACAAAAACAGATATTACTTGTTTACAGGACGGACAGGTTATCAACAAATTGGTATCCGAAGGTGAACTTGTAAAAAAAGGTCAAATTTTATATGTATTAAAAAATACAGAACTTGAAATTCAACATTCCCAATATATAAATGAATTAAACTCCAGCAAAGCAAATATTGACTTATATCTTGCAAAACTTGAAGAACACAAACGAATAGTACAATCTGCACTCCTCAACATTAAAAACAAGGAGTTAGAACTTTCTGAAATTGAAAAACAGATAAAAATACAAAAAGATCAATTAGAAAAAACAAAAGCATTAAATAGTCTTGGAGGAATTTCGGATCAAGCTGTAACAGATTTCGAAAATCAAATTGCTTCACTAGAAACCTCTAAAGAAATTCTAACTCATCAGCTTTCTATGGCAAAATTAGGTTACACTAAAGAAGATTTAATTGCCAATAATATAGAACCATCATCAAATCCTTCAGAACTCCAAAATCAAATTCTTGAATTAAATCTTCGCCCCTCCAAGGCTGATCTAACTGTAGCAAAAACTAATTATGAAAATGCAAAAAAGAATGTTGAACTAATAGAAAAAATTATTTCAGATTTAACTATTAGAAGTCCAATAAACGGAATCGTAGGCATTACATATTTTGAAAATGGTGAATATATTTCAAAAAATGAAAAAATTATTACAGTAATGGACATTTCAACCTGCATTGCTTCTATCAAACTTCAGGAATCACAAATAAATTCAGTTTCAAACGGAATGAATACAACTATATCCATTCCGTCTATCGAAAAAAAATTCGAAACCACAATTTCAGAGATTTCACCATTTACAGATCCTGCAACCGGAACATTTTTCGTTAAAGCAGATTTTGAAAATCCCGATTTATCAATCAGACCTGGAATGTTTGTAAAATGTTTAATAACTTCAGATTTACTTCAAACATATATCGAAATTCCTGAATCAGCTTTACTAAATACTCAACAAAATACAGCAGATTGCTTTTGCGTACAAGATAATATTGCAATAAAACATTCTGTAAAAATCAATTTCATAAAAGATGGGAAAGCATATATCGAAGAAGGAATCAAACCAGAGGACAAAGTAATCAATTTCCCTTCACCAAAAATCCAGGAAGGAACACATGTTAAAATTATTTAATATTATTTTTTTCTCACTCTGTTTCACATCTTGCTTATTTTCATTTCAGAACATTGAAATTTATTCAAATATCACTCCTGTCTTTAATGATGAAACAATTATTGTAACAACCAATATCCCTCTTGGTACAAATTCCCTATCACAGCTAATTTCTATCAGAGAAGAGGAATTATTGATTGACTGTCAGATTCAGCAAGAAAACAACAAGGTAATTATAACTCCAACTGATGGTTGGAAAACAGGGAAAAACTATCGTTTCCAATTTACAGGATTAGTTAAAACTATTGACGGTAGATTTTATAACATTAATTTCAGTAAGTATTTTGTTTATAAAGATGGCACAACATTTTTTACTATGGAAAACATATTGCTTCCAAATACAGTTGAAGGCTCCATTATTATAGAATTTAATAAACCTATTGACTTATTTTCCTTCGAGAAAAATTTTTCAATATCTCCATTTATTGAAACAAACAAACAACTTTCTGAGGATAAAAAGACAATTACCATTGTCCCAGTAAAACAATGGAATTACAACACTGTTTACTGCTGCAAACTTAAAGAATTAAAATCAGCCGATAATTATTTTCTAATCAGCAATATAAATAATCTGTTTTCAATACCTGACTGTACAATTCCTGAGTTACTTGAAATACAAAAATGCAAAATTAATAATCTTCATTCCAAAGATTTTCAATTTTTTCCAATTAATTTTACTGAACACATATTAAATAATATCTTACCAGAAGACGCCTTAGCTTTTAC
>JAHAZA010000059.1 GCA_018385415.1 Treponema sp.
TGCATCATCATCTGCAGCTGTGCTTTAAAACCATATTATAATGAAATATATTTTATGATGGAAAATCTAAAGGGTTTTGCAAATAAATTGCAAATTCCAATAGTCTTGCTGGTTCCAATAAAACAAGATGCTTACGGAGATGAGCCAACTATAAAATCTTTTGAAGATAAATTAATCATTCCAAGAATTGCAGATAAAGTAATATTTCTGCATAGGGAAAGAATAAATAATGATGGTGAATGGCAAGATGCAAAACTTATAGTTGCCAAAAATTCAAATGGCCCTTGTGGTGATGTGATAATAAGATTTTATTGCAAAACAGTTGAATTCAAATATGACGAAAAGGAGGAAAACTAATGATTTACATAACTGGTGATACACATAATATAACAGATATGTCTAATCTATCTTCCAATAATATGAAACTATGTTGTATGGAACAGGGTGCAGATTTTGACGGGATTACAACAGCAATTGTACTTGGTGATTTTGGGTTGCCTTGGAATATTTGCCCTGTTGATTCAGAAGGAATACATCCAGTAAATAAAACAGATAGATATCTCCTTAATTGGTATAAACAGAAACCGTTTAAGATTCTTGCTGTTCAAGGCAATCATGATAATTATGACATGATTAAAAAACTGCCAGAAGTTGAAATGTTTGGTTCCAAAGTTTTGAAAATTAGCGACAATATCTTCTGTCTTAAACGTGGAGAAATTTATCAAATTGAAGACAAAACATTTCTTGTCCTTGGTGGTGCACTAAATGATGACAAAGCATATCGTAAAGCACACGAAAGCTGGTGGCCAAAGGAAGAATGGTCTGATGAAGAAAGAATAAAATGCATAGAAAGAATCGAAAGAATTAAAGGAAAGGTTGATTATGTTCTTTCACATACAGGAACTACAAAAGGAATTGCTAGTTTAGATGCATATTATGAGAATGATGAAAACATTGCTGAACTTAGAAGAGATTCAACTGTAGTGTTTAATGATAAAGTTGAGTCGATGATTGTTTATAAAAAATGGTTCTTTGGACATTGGCACAGCGACTGGGGATACGATAATTATTCTTCAAGTAAATATGTGCCTTTATACCATATGGGAATCATTCTTTAGCGAGATAAATCTTTTCATTGTTAGCGTCGGGCGAATTTAACCATTACGAGTCGGGAGAAAATCGCCAATTTTAGTCAGACGAAAATGACCAAAAATCCCATCTCACAATTCAAATTTTAATCGATTTCCTGAATGCTGTCAGTAACAGTTTGCACTTTTTTCGTAGTTAGGTTGAATGCTTCTCGCTTTTGTCCGCGATGACTGGAACCTGAAAAATTGAAAATCATCACATCATCAAAAATTCGGTCCATTGCACATTTCAAAGTATCTTCTTCAGCAAAGCATTGTTTCCAGAACTTTGGTTGCTTGTTGCTGGTGAAAATTATGTTGAAGTTGCCTTCTTTGTTGTAGCGGCGGTCAATCATGTCGAAGAAAAGCCTTGTATTTTCTGTATCGAAATTACAATAACCGACTTCATCAATCACGAGACAGGATGGCTTCACGAGAGAACTAATGACTCTGTTCTCACGGCCATATTTACGTGCTTCGGTAAACATGTCGTTCAGTTCCGTCATCTTGATGAAATAAGTCTTCAGCATTCTCCTGCAGCATTCATAACCAAATGCCATTGCAAGATGCGTTTTGCCGGTCCCTGCGGGTCCAATAAAAGCAAGATTTTTGTGAGCATAAAGTGGTGCCAGAGTTGTGATTCCCTTTAGCTTTTCAAGTCCCTTTCCCGAAAGTTCCGAAAAATCAAAGTTCTCGAAAGTCTTGGGATTTTTCATCGGGAGTCTTGAGCATTTCAAGAGAAAATTCACTGAGGCTTCCTCTTTCCTGGCTGCAAACTCTGCGAAAACTTCCGAAACTGCCTGCATCTGTAAGTCAGAAAATTCTCTTTCAATCATGTAATCGGCAATTTCTTGTTCCGTAATCTTCATCTTCAGAACATCAAGACTGTTGCCCAATGAGGAAATAATATCGCTATTCATCATCTCCTCCACTGAAATCGAACTGGTCAAAATAGTCTTCTTCGTCAGGCTGCATTATCTGCTCTATCAGAGTCTTTACATCTGCCGTAGGGAATTCTTCAGGCTGGTCAGGTCTGGCATACTGATCCTTGCAGTAGCTGTCATAGCGGCTCCAGGTTACTTCATGCGTAGCAAGCTTTTGCTTCATGTCTTCAGAATAAATCAGAAGTTCATGGCCATGCCTGTATACATGCACCGTTTTCTGTGTGTATGTGTACGGAACTCCGAAACGTCTGCCTTCATAGTTCACAAAGCCGTCAAAGGAAATGCGTCTTTCCGGACACAGATATACAAACAGTTCCTCGCGTTTCTTAAGTTCTGCCGCTACCAGGAGACATTTTTCCGCATGAACATCATTTGGAATAAGGTTCAATGCTTTCTGGTATCTTGAATTCTGTCTGTTACACCAGTCCAATGCCTGTTCATTCAGGTCGGTGACATTCAGGAATGTTCTTCCTGCAAGAAAATTTCCCTTCACGAACTGTACAAGCCGTTCAACTTTTCCTTTTGTGAAAGGATGGTATGGCTTGCACAACCTGGTCTCGAATCTGACGGTTTTCATAAAAACCTCATAATCATGGTTCCAGACAGGTTTTCCTTCACAGTCTCTTTTTGTAACGACAGATTTCATGTTGTCAGTAAGGACAGTCCTTGGAATTCCCATATACTTGAAGGCATGGAGCATTCCGATGAACAGGTTTTCCTGTTTTGCGTTTGGAAAGAACTCAATGAACCGCTGCCCGCAATGATGGCAGATCATGGCAAAACAGGCAGCCCGGATTATTTCTCCGTTCTCTGCAAGGACATCAACAAATCCCCAGTCCATCTGATAGCTCTGTCCGGGTTCCGTTGAGAACCTTCTTCCGCGGTTTCCCTGTGGCGATATTATTTGCCGCCGGGCAGGTATAAGATTCTTATGCTTCTGAATATAGACTTTTACCGATGTGAGTCCGCCTTCATATCCAAGTTCCTGAAGTCGTTCAAAACAGACCTGGGAATTTGTTATGTTTGTCTTAAGGAAATTGTTCAGTACGGATTCGTAACCTGAAAGAACATTTTCCGCTGCTGTTCTTCCTTTGTTTCCATTTGGTTTTTCTTCAAACCTGTTCTTCTTCAGCCGCCGGAGTTTTCCACGCGTTATTCCGGTCAGCCGTTGAAGCTCAGCTAGATTAACTTTCTCCTTTGAAAAGTTTTCACCTTCGCGGGTCTTAATTAGTTCCAGCGCCTGTGATAAACTCAGAGGTGAGCTGTTATCAATTTGTTCATTCATGCTTCTCCTTCGATGGGATTTTAGGTCAAATACCATTCTACGGATTATGGCTAAAATTGATAATGGCTTTTTTCTTTTGACTTTTTTTGGTTAATTTCGCCTGACTCGTGGAGGTTATTTTCTCCCGACGCTAACACCGCACTGGGGCGCCTTGTTTTTTATATAAATAAAAGAAAAAAAATGGTATAATTTGAGTTGAGGTATTTTTATGTCAAAAACAGAAGTTTTTAAGAAATTTGGTCCAATTCAAATTGATGATGCTC
>JAHAZA010000110.1 GCA_018385415.1 Treponema sp.
ATGACTGGAAACAAGATAGAAGAGCTGTTGGTGGAATTACTTCAAAAGGTAAGTTCCATTGATGCTTTGCTCTCTAACTCACAATCAATACTTAGAGACCACGAACATAGGATTGATGTTCTTGAGCGTCATCCATCCAATCAGAAAGGATTTCAAGGTGTAATGTTAAACACAAAAGATAGTGACATAAAATCTAACCTTCTACTTCTTCTTGCAAAATCTCTTCTAATCGCTTTGGTGTCAATAGGTACTTTGGCTGGAGCAGGTACTATCTTGTCAAACATTTTCAACATAAATCAACCAACTCAAACTCAAACTTGTTCAAGATCTTAATATGACTGAAGAAAAAGAAGAAAAGACTCAAAAAGACGAAAACTATGAAAAAGCTGCATTATATGTTGCTTTTCTGCTAGGTATGTACTACAAGTCTTTTGATGAACTTAAATCACATCCAACTGACCTTCAGAAGGTAAATGTAAAAATTCACGAAAATAAAAATCTTCTTGATCAAATCCAATCAGATGAAAATATATCTGACAATGACATTCAAAAAGAAGCCATAAAAGCTACTGAAATGAATGGAAAACTTATGAAAATTAGAACAGTCGGAGATCATAAAGTATGTCCAAAATGTGCTGAATGGTAGGGTAAGATAATCTCAGTTGATGGATCTGACAAAAGATATCCTTCAATGGACGATTTCATCAAGTCTGGAGGATATCACGTCAATTGTAGATGTAGTGCTTAGGAAATAGACACTGATGAAATTCCACTTAAACAGGAAATTAATCCAAGATACAAATCAAGAAAACAGGCAAGACCAGACCTTTATAATCATACACCTCTTAAATCTCTTGTTTTCAACTGATAATATGTAATCTAAAAAGGAATTTAAAATGGAAATTATTTCAGATACAATCGACAACGGTGAAATAGAGAATGTTCATCTTGTTCCAATTGGAGATTTCAAAGGAAGTGACAAAGACGGAAATCCAATAGACGAACATATAACAAAGGAGTCACTTGATCAAATTGCAGAGAAGTTAAATTCAGGAGATGAAGTTCTTTGTGATATTGATCATCAGAGTTGTAAACCTGGGGTTGAAAGAGACTCAAAGGCTGCTGGATGGTTTCACAAGTTCGTAGTCGATCCAGTCAAGGGCCTGTTTGCATCACTTAAACTTACTAAAAAGGGTCGTGAAATTGTAGAAAACAGAGAATATCGTTATACATCACCAGTGTTCACTCTTGATGAAAACGGTAATCCAAATGACATCCACTCTGTTGCTCTTACAAATGTTCCTGCGTTTAAAGGACACATTTCACCAATTATAAATTCAGAACCAACTGAAATAAATAAAGAAGAAAATTTAAATAAGGAGATTATTAATATGGAAATCACAAAAGAAGACCTCATTGAATTAATTAAAAATACTGTCAATGAGATGAATATAAAAAAAGAAATCAATGAAGAAATTCGTGAAGAACTTGTTGGAAATTCTTGTGATAAAAAACAGGAAGAACTTGTTGAAAATTCTTGTGATAAAAAACAGGAAGAAGTAAAGAACGAAGAAACTGTTCCTGAAACAAAGGAAGAAGTCAAAGAAGTCAAAGAAGAAGTTAAAGTTGAAGATAAAGATGAACCTAAAGAAGAAAAGGAAGTCATCAAAATCGAATCTCTTAACTCTGCTCCTACACCATCTATGACTCAAGAACCTGAATGGAAGAAACTCCACGGTAAGGAATTCTTCGATTGGTACAAAAAACATCAGAATTGTATTTAATGTACATTTAATGTATATTTAATATGTAATTTTTAAAATTAACAAATTAATATAAAGGAATAAAAATTATGGCATTTTCAGATCTCGCAATGAAAGTCGCAGCCGAGAAATCAATCGAGGCTATGCACGCTGCTATGGCTCCTCTCAAATTATTCGCTCACGATTACACTGAGCTTGATGGTCGCAAAGGTGAAGCTATTGCTGTACCTGTTATTAATCTATCAGCTTCTGGGGAGTTTGATGCTGCTTCAAACAACTATTGCTCTGGCACACAGGTCTTTGATGGTGCTCTTGTTACACTTGACAAGCATTTTGTACAGAGTGCTACAATCTCTGATCGTCAGCTTCAAGCTACAAACTTCAACTGGCTTGGTGATCTCGCTGGTGCTCAGGCTCGTCAGATCGGTCGTGACATTAACAAGTATGTCTTCGGTTTGATTAATTCAACAAACGTTCAGCTATCTTCTACACTTGATGTTTCAAGTAAGGAAGCTATTGCATCTCTTGTTGAGACTGCCGCTGACAATGACATCAATCCTGCTGACGCAATCGTAGTTCTCGGCCCTGCTGACTTCTACAAGGTTCTTAGCAAGATGGATGCTAACGTCTATGGTGGAACAGAAGCTATTCGTGATGGAATGATCGAAGGACTTTACGGTTTCTACGGTTTCGTCCAGTCAACATTCTTACCTTCAGGCACTAAAGGTGCGATAATCAGCCGTGACGCGGTTGGTCTCGCAAGCAGATATCTTGAGCCACTCGCTGACTCTTATGTTGAGACTTGGCGTGCAAGCGATGGTGATATGGCAACTGTTGGTTTCAGATACTTTGGCCAGCCTTGCAGTGGAAATCGCTACCTTGCTTGTGAAGCACTTTTCGGAGCAAAAATTTTACTCCCAAATAAAATAGTCAGGTTGACCTGAAACGATTAATACGTAGATATTAATCAATAAAAATGCCTAACATTATGTTAGGCATTTTCTTTTTTCCAAAATTTATTACAACATCTGCCAAATCTAAATCCTTCTGGTGGGTTTTCGCCTATTTTGATTGTCTTTTCAATAATTCCGTTAGTTATCCATTTTAAACCTTTATGTCCTTTTCCACCAACAGCATTTTTATTGCCAATACCGCATTTTTTATTTTTCCTGGTTATTGCTATTCTTCGTTTGTGTTCGTCACTTAAATGCCTACCTCTAAGTTTAATGTTTGGTTTGCCGAGTTTAGATTTTCTTATTTTTTCTCTGGTTTCAACAGATACTACCTTATTTATTCTATTTTTCATCATTTTTTCTATTGCATCTCGTGAATAATGACCAA
This sequence comes from Treponema sp., assembly GCA_018385415.1. Taxonomy (GTDB): domain Bacteria; phylum Spirochaetota; class Spirochaetia; order Treponematales; family Treponemataceae; genus Treponema_D. Next base: position 3,105 of record JAHAZA010000110.1, read on the forward strand.
GTTTCCATCCGTCTATAATATAATCACATAAAGCTAATTTAGATACTCTTAAATTTTCATATCCTTTGTGAATTGATCGTATCCATCCCTTATGTGAATTAAGTTTACATACTTCTATTTTTGCTTGTTCAAATCCAAATTTCTTTATTAGTTTCTTATAATAAGATTTTCTTCTTGATTTTGACATATTAGATCTAGCCTGATCAGTGTGTTTTCTTCCTTTGTTCACAGCAGAAATCTTTTTCTTTGTAGATTCACTACATTTGAAAACTCCAAATTTTCCACGTCTGTAATTTCCAACATTATGACACCATTTTTTATAATCTTCGTCCGTCATAAAATCCTTAATATTCTTTCCATACATAGGATTTTTTTCTCCGTTATAGTCCCTATTTTTAAATGATTCTCTAAGATGTTGTTTATGTAATTCAGATTTTGGTCTCCTAAGAAACTCTTTATTCTTTGGATCTGAAAACCTTAATTTTTGAAATTCACTATTACTCCTGCTATATTCGATCTTTAATTTTTCATAAAGCCTTGAATTATATTTGAAGTTTCGTTTCTACCTACTATTTTGACAAAGCATCATATTCCAGGCGTACCACATCTTATAGTCATCATATATTTTAGCAAGCAACAAATGAGCAATATAATGTTCACGTGCAGATAAATTAATTTTATTATCTTTAGTATCTGGTCCACCTTCACTTAGTGGTATTATATGATGTTCTTCACAATAACAATCTTTCTTTGATAGTCTATTATTTTTTCTGTTTTGAATTAGTTGATCGTATATTTTTTGATAGTTCATAGTTTAAAAAATCACCATCTATAGCAACTACTCTATAGATGGATTTTAAATTATTGTTATGATATTGGTAGTTGTTTCAATATCTCTTTTTATTATTATATAAGAAAATCTCTCAAACTTCTCGCTAAAACAAAAAATATGAAACTAAACGAAAATCAAGAAGATTGAGAGATTTAATTGGTTGATCCGATGAGTAACTTTTTCTCATACCTTCTGTTTTAGGGACAGATTTGCTCAGACTTACAATACGGATCTATAATTATTATACACAAAATTTATCTTTTAAAGAATGTTTTTAATTTTGGATCTATATATCTTTTTTTCTTCTTATTTTTACAATTATACTTTCCATTTGAACAACTGCAACTTTTCTTCACTCTTATATATCCTGTTTTTTGACCACAACCAATTCTTGAACAATTAGAACATCTTACAGTTCTTGTTGATACTCCTCCACGTTTCCCAGCTAAATGAGATGTTACGGTTCCAGATCCTAAACATACAGGACACATTTCATAACTGTAAAAATATCCTTTATTCTTACATTTTTTACAAAAATATATAGGACTTCCAAAAATAGAAATACACAAAAATAGAAAAGTCAAACAAAATAGAATTTTATTTTTCATATGTTTCAATCAATTTTAAAAAGGTAATTGTTCATCATCAATGTCAAAATTTGAAGACTTTTTACACATTTCATACAAATCTTTTATTTCATCATCTGTGTAGTCTGATGAAAGATAGTTTGAGTTTAACCAATCGTTATAGTCTGTATAATTTTTCATATTTTTAATTTTCATATGTTTTTAATCAATTTTGTAATCTTCAACATTAAATTCATCTTGACATTCTGACCACCACTTCTCACAATCATTCTGTTCAATTATATCTTCAATTTCAATATCAAGATCATCATCCATATTACCAAACATTTTAAGAAGTTCAGAATCTGACTTATTAAGATACTTTTCTGTATAGAAGTT
>JAHAZA010000064.1 GCA_018385415.1 Treponema sp.
ACAGTTTACGGAGCAGCAAGAAGAACTGAGCTGATGAAGGAAATTGAAGAGAACGGAGGAACTGCGCTTCACCTCGATCTTTTTGATGAAAATTCAATTAAAAATTGTGTTGATACAATTCTTTCAAAAGAAGGAAAAATCGATCTTCTTGTAAACAATGCAGGCTTCGGCCTTGGTGGAAGCATTGAAGACATTCCTCTTGAAGAAGCAAGAAAGCAGTTTGAAGTAAACGTCTTCGCACTTGCTTCCCTAATACAAAAAGTACTTCCTTCAATGCGTAAACAGAGAAGCGGGCGCATCATAAACATCTCATCAATTGCAGGACGTTTTTCAACACCATTTACAGGATGGTATCATGGAACTAAGTATTGCGTTGAGGCATTAAGCGATGCCCTTCGTCTTGAAGTAAAACCCTTCGGTATAAAAGTAGTTCTAATCGAACCAGGAATGATCCAAACTGACTGGGGTGTAATTCATGGAAACAACATCAGAAAATATTCAGGCAACACTGCATATAAAACAAATGCAAATCTTGTTGCAGATTACTATGAAGCACGATACGTAAAAAACAAAAATCTTTCTCCAGCATCAGTTATTGCAAAGCAGATCGTAAAGGCTTCTGAAGCAAGACATCCAAAGCGACGCTATATTGCAGGAACACTTGCAAAGCCATATGTATTCTTCAAATGGTTATTATCAGACAGAGTATTTGACAAAGCAACAATGACATTCATGCATTTGAGTTATAAGGATTAAAAATGAAAATCAACCTTTCAAACAACACAAAAAAATTCATCTCTGAAAAAATGTTTGGTCTTTTTTTTGAAGACATTAACTATGCTGCAGACGGCGGTCTTTATGCCGAAATGATTGAAAACCGTCAGTTCAGTTTCAGACGTTCATGGGCCGGTTCAGCCACAAACGATTACCAGACAGAATACACACCAGGCTACGGATGGAATATTTTCGGCCAGCAAAATTCCGCAGAAATGGAATTTATCGAAGGCGATGCACTTTGTGAAAAAAATCCTCATTACATGAAATTCCTTGTAAAAAATGACACCGCATCCTTTACCAACAAAGCATACGACGGCGTGTGTCTACACTCAGGTGCCTCTTACAACTTTACAATGTGGATTCGAAATCCCGACTATGAAGGGAAAATCACAATCAGCTGTAAGACCGAAGACGGCACAACTACAGCTATCACAAAAGAAATCAAAATCACAAAAAGCAAAGAATGGCAGAAAATCGAAAATTCCTTCACTGCAAAAACAACAATCAAAAACGGAACTTTCATTTTAACTCAGAGCAAAGGGACTGTTGATTACGGATACATTTCATTGATGCCAGCCGATGCAGTTGCAGGCGTATTTAGGAAAGATCTTTTTGAATTGATAAAAGAAACACGTCCTGGTTTTTTAAGATTTCCGGGAGGATGTATCGTTGAAGGTGCTGTCTTATCAAACCGTTACAATTGGAAAGATACAATTGGTCTTCCTTGGGAACGCCGCTGGAACTGGAACCGCTGGTCAACTCATAACATCTACATGTGGACACCAGGAAAGCTTGCAAAATTCTTTCCATACTACAACCAGTCTTACGGCCTTGGATTTTACGAATACTTTCTTCTTGCGGAATTAATGGAAGCAGAAGCACTTCCAGTTTTAAGTGTAGGAATTGCATGTCAGTTCCAGACAAGCGAAATGGTAAAAATCGATTCTTCTGAATTTGAAGAATACATTCAAAGCGCACTGGACTTAATCGAATTTGCAAATGGAGATGTTTCAACTGAGTGGGGAAAAGTTCGTGCAGAAATGGGCCATAAAAATTCCTTTAACTTAAAATATATCGGAATCGGAAACGAACAATGGGAAACAGACAAGGTTAACTTTCTTGAGCGCTATACACTCTTTGAAAAACGTATTCACGAAAAATATCCAGAGATCAACCTCATCGGAACTGCAGGCCCTGACGTAACATCAGAAAAATACACAACAGCCTGGAATTTTTTCAACAAAAAAATAAAAGAAAACAAAAAATTTACAGCTGCCATCGACGAACACTACTACATGAACCCACAGTGGTTCTATGATCACATCCACATGTACGATTCATATTCAAGAGAAGTTCCAGTCTTTGCAGGTGAATATGCAGCCCACACTGAACACAGAGAAAACAATCTTGAAGCTGCCCTTGCAGAGGCCGCATTCATGACTGGCCTTGAAAAAAATGCAGATGTAATCCGTTTTGCCTCTGTTGCTCCATTATTCTCACGCCTTAACTACACACAGTGGTGGCCGGACTTTATCTGGTTTGATGGAGACACCTCAATGGGAACTCCTGGCTATTACGTTCAGAAAATGTTCGGTAAATACACAGGAACTTACTACGTTGAACATTCCCTTGAAAATTCCGGAGAAAAAATTTTTACATCAGTTACAAGTGATAAAAAATTCTATTATGTAAAAGTTGTAAACTCCAGCGATAAAGAAACTTCATTAGATTCTATCTGCGACAAAAACAAACAGTTGTGGCTTTCTTCTGCAAAAGTTTATCAGCTTAAAGGAACTTCGCTTGACGATAAAAACTGTCTCAGTGAAAAAGAAAATATAAAACTTGAAAAAATTAAAGCTGCAAAAAAAATAGGCATTCCACCATTTAGCGCAACTGTAATTGTAATCAGAAAAAAAAAGGGAATATTTTCGGTTAACTAATCTGCTACTTTCTCTCACAGCATCTTGAACACCCGGTTACCCGCACATGCTTCTTGTTGTCCTTATAATTAAAAAGTCGTGCCACCAGATATCCGGTAATCGGAACTTCCTTGCCACAGCATGGGCAGATACGCTTGATGCCGGGCTCTGGCTGCGGATAACAGTGAGGGCAACCTGAAATATTACATCTCTGGTCTGGAACATCCATTGGCCTGAAAACTTTCGAAATAAGGTTCTGGCCTTTCTGAAGTGGAGTGTTGCACAAAGGACATTCCACCATAAGTACCTCTCCATTTGGACCTGTCTTTTTTGTCTGAGTACCTGAGCTTCCTGCTTTTTTTGAGGAATTTCCACTTTTCTTGAATTTATCTGTAAAAATTGCCAGCAAAATGATAATTGCAATGGCTGCTAATCCTATTAATAAATATGTCATGTTTATATTATCGGCAGATATATGGAATAAACGAATAATTATCATTATAATAGAAAAATCTTTATGAGGAATTTTCAAGGCCTATTGGCTGTACAAAATTCCTCAAGCTTTTTTCGAGGAATATTATGGGCGGATTTTTTGGTGTAGCATCTAAGAACGACTGTTCTTTGGATCTCTTTTTCGGAGTAGATTATCATTCCCATCTTGGAACAAGACGTGGTGGTATTGCAATTTTAGACAAGGCTGGAAAATTCCTTCGTTCAATCCACAACATTCAGAACTCTCCTTTCAGAACAAAGTTCGAAAAGGATATCGACGAAATGCACGGAAATCTTGGTATCGGCTGTATCAGTGATTTTGAACCACAGCCACTTCTCGTACATTCACATCTTGGAAGCTATGCAATCACAACTGTGGGAATCGTAACAAACAAAAAAGAACTTGAAGACGAAGTCCTTGCAACAGGCCACACTCACTTCCTTGAAATGAGCGGCGGTGAAACAAACCAGACAGAACTTATCGTTGCCCTCATTAACCAGAAAGATTCAATCCCAGAAGGAATTAAATACGTTCAGGAAAAAATCAAAGGTTCCATGTCTATGCTCATCATGACAGACAAGGGAATTTACGCAGCCCGCGACAAGCTTGGCCGCACTCCAATTCAGATCGGAAAAAAAGAAGGCGCTTACTGTGCTTCATTCGAAAACTTTGCATATGTAAATCTCGGTTACACAGACCATCACGAGCTTGGACCTGCAGAAATTGTATTCATGACTTCTGACGGAATCCAAGTTATCCAGCAGCCTGGAAAAGAAATGAAAATCTGTACATTCCTCTGGATTTACTACGGATACCCAACTGCAAGTTACGAAGGGGTTAATGTTGAATCCATGCGCTACAACTGTGGTAAATACCTTGCAATGCGCGACAAGGGTTCTGTAACTCCTGATGCTGTTGCCGGCGTTCCAGACAGTGGTACTGCCCACGCTGTAGGTTATGCAAACGAATCAGGCATTCCATTTACACGCCCATTCATCAAATACACACCAACATGGCCACGTTCATTCATGCCAACAAGTCAGGACCAGAGAAACCTCATCGCTCACATGAAGCTCATTCCTGTTCAGCCATTAATTAAAGACAAAAAACTTCTTCTTATCGATGACTCAATCGTTCGCGGAACACAGCTTCGCGAAACTACAGACTTCCTTTACCAGAGTGGTGCAAAAGAAGTTCACATCAGACCAGCTTGTCCTCCACTTGTGTTCGGCTGTAAATACCTTAACTTCTCACGTTCAAATTCAGAAATGGATCTGATTACACGCCGCGTAATCAAACAGCTTGAAGGCGACAATGTATCTGACGAAACATTGAAAAAATACTGCGATCCAGACACACCTGAATATGCAGCCATGCTTGAAGAAATCAGAAAGCAGCTTCACTTTACTTCACTTCGCTTCCATCGTCTTGATGACATGCTGGACAGCGTGGGAATCGATCACTGTAAGATGTGTACTTACTGCTGGAACGGTCAGGAATAAAAATAATGGAATTACAAACTTTCGCAAAAAAAAAGTTTGCAATTCCATTATTCTATTTTACTGTTGGGGTTTATCTTTCAGATAATTCTTAGAAATAGAGTATGCAATAACAAGCTGTGCTCCGTAATAAAATGAATTGCTTATGATAAACATTACGGACGCAGCTTCCTTTGACAGGCTTTCTGCAGGGAATACATTGAACTGCAGAAGAATATCAGACATTCCGAAAAGAATGATTCCCACAGGCATCAGCTTTGCCTGAATAGAATTCCACTTAAAAGAATCTGCAGCCTTTGCCATTACAAAAGTCCACACACAGGTATAAAAAATTACAAATGGGAAAAGTATTCCAAATTCAAACCATGGTGCAAACCAGTCACATACAGAAAAGACACTTGTAAATACTGCAATAAAAATCCATTTTTTCAAAGAAAATTTACTGTATACAGAAAATGCACAGAAATAAAGAATGTGTGCACTTATAAAAAGTAAAAAGCCTGCATAAAAATTCAATTCAAGAAACAAATCTGCAAGAAGGCTGTTGATCAGTCCAAAAAGAATTAAAAGAGAAACTTTTTTAAACTCATCACTTTTATCTTTACATCTGAAAAATGAATAGAGCCCAAGACAAAGAAAGCAGGAACTTGCAAGAATTTTGAATACAAGTGAAAGCCCTAATGTACTGCCATTAATTATTCTAAAATAATGATCCAGTACCAGAAAAACAAAACACAAAAAGCTTGAAATAATTCCTACAACCATAGATATATTTTAACAAAGGAATTTTGAATTGTAAAAGAATATTTTCTATTGACTTTACTGCTTGCCGGATTACTTTTTTTGACAAAAAAAACTGAATTTTAATAAACTTTGTCGTGTTGAAAAAACCCGAATTTTTCATTAAAATAGCCGTATGGTTAAAGTAATTGTAGTTGGCTCTGGTGGTCGTGAACACACTATTGCCTGGAAACTTGCTCAAAGTTCATCTGTAGACGAAGTTATCTGTGTACCAGGAAATGGTGGCACAGCATCTGAAAACAAATGCCGTAACATTCCTTTAAAACAGGATTATATTACTGACGGTGCAAATCCTTATGTGGAAATTGCAAAGCACGAAGGTGTTACATTTGCTGTAATCGGTCCAGAAGACCCATTGGCAGCTGGTATTGCAGACGCTTTCTGGAACGCTGGCATTCCTTGTGTAGGACCAAAATCAGCAGGTGCTCAGCTTGAAGCAAGTAAAGATCTTGCAAAAGAATTCATGGCAAAATACAACGTTGCCTGCCCTGCAAGTAAAACTTTTACTGATGAAAAATCAGCACACGATTATATTGACCAGCATGGCGCTCCAATCGTAATCAAAGCAGACGGACTTGCTGCAGGTAAAGGTGTTGTTGTTGCAGCAACTGCCGCTCAGGCACATGATGCAGTAAAAGACCTTATGATTGACGGTCGCGTTGGAAATGCCGGAAGTAAACTCGTTATCGAAGATTATCTTGAAGGTGTTGAAATTTCAATTCTCGCAGCAGTTTCTGTAACACCTGATTTTACTAAAAACGGACAGTCAACAATCGTTCCATTTACACCAGCACGCGATCACAAAAGATTGTTTGACGGAGCAAAAGGTCCAAACACTGGTGGAATGGGAGCCGTAACTCCACTTGATGATGTTACTCCAGAAATCATGGCAAAATTCAACAGCGATATTCTTGAACCTACACTTAAAGGTCTTATGGCAGAAGGATTTGATTATCGTGGATTCATCTTCTTCGGTGTAATGATTACAAAAGATGGTCCAAAACTTCTTGAATACAATGTTCGTCTTGGTGACCCAGAAACTCAGGTTGTTCTTCCAATGATGGACTTTGACTTTGCAGAAATGTGTAAAGCAATTATGGATGGAAAGTTGAAGGACTTCAATTTTGCATGGAAAAAAGGATACGCTGTTGCTCCAGTTGCAGTTTCTGGCGGATATCCTAATGCATACAAAAAAGGTATTCCAATTTCAATCAATGCAAGCGCTGAATCTATGAAAGGTTGCAAAATCTTCATTGCTGGTGCTATTGAAGACCGCCGCGCAAATGGTGCAAAGGGCAAAGATCTTTCATTGATTACAAGCGGTGGACGTGTTCTTGCATCTTGTGCACAAGCTGCAACCTTTGATGAAGCCTGGAACAACGCTTATGCGCTTATGAAACAGATTTCATTTGAAGGCATGTTCTACAGAAAAGACATTGGTCTTCCTGGTGCTGCTGAAAGCGGCAAGCTTTAATTTTACAAAGAAAGAAGATAAAACATTTTCTTATTTGATATGAAGAAAATTATTTTTAAAATAATGTTGTCAATCTTAACTCTTTTAGGATTGGCAACAAACTGCAATGCCTATTCAGGTCCAAAAGTAGAAAAAAAATTACCTTATTCAAAAGGCCTGAATATCAGTGAGTGGCTGGAACCGGTTTCAGGATTTATTGACGGTCATTTCGATTCATTCGGCAAACAGGATTTTATAGACATTAAAAATCTTGGTGTCGAAGTTGTTCGTATTCCTACACATTTTGACACCTTTTCATCAGGCAAACCTGATTACATAATTCCTGATTCTTTATGGCAAAGACTTGATAATGCAGTTAACTGGTGCGAAGAACTCAAAATGTACATCATTATTGACTTCCACAATGATTGCAGTGGTAACAGCAAAACTCCACCGGATATCGAAAAACGACTTGAAAAAATTTGGCCTCAGATTGCGAAACGTTATAAAGACAGAAGTGAATATGTAATTTATGAAGTAATGAATGAACCTCATGGTATCGACTGTGCAAAATGGGGAAAGATTCAAGAAAAGATGATCAAGCTCATTCGTTCAATTGATTCAAAGCATTCAATTGTAGTAGGAGCTGCTGACTGGAATTCAATTCATGAACTTCTTAAGCTTCCTATGTATGATGATGATAATCTCATTTACAATTATCACGAGTATTCCCCATTCCTCTTTACACATCAGGGAGCAGAATGGTCGCAGGATGTTACTCGCCTCACAGGAATTCCATTTCCGTATGTAAAAGAAAAAATGCCTCCCCTTCCTAAGAATGCAACAGACGGTGAAAGATGGAATTATAATAACTACCCTGTTGATTCCTCAGAAGAAAAACTTGTAGAGCCAATTAACAAAGCTGTTGAATTTGTAAACAAAAGACATGCCGCTCTTATGAGCAATGAATTTGGTGTTTACATGAAATATGCAAATCCTCAGGAACGCGTTAACTGGTACCGCATTAAAAGTGGATATCTTGATGAGAGAAACATCTGTCGTGTAAGCTGGGATTATCGCGGTGGCTTTGGAGTTTTCAATTCTATGAATTCATCAAGATTCCCAGAAGATATAAATGTAAATCTTGTTAAGGCAATGGGATATCGTGCACCGTCTGGTAAGAGCACAAGCTGGTTCCAGGATGCACAGAAAAAAAATGATTACACTATCTACAAAAACGGCCTTGCTCAAAAACTCACATTCTCCAGTTATATTCCTGAAGCAGAAAATTTATGTACATTGTACAAAAAAGATTCTGCTGACGAAGACTGTTATATTTATATACCTAAAGCTGATAAATACAGATCTCTGCAGTTCCTGTTCAGAGAAAGTGTAGATTTTACAGCGTTAGCAAAAGCCGGAGCCTGCCTCGAATTTGAAGTGAAGCACAATGAGCCAAATTTTAAAATGAGCATTTATTTTACAGATTCAGATGCAAAAGGTCATCCCTGGCGAAATGGAATATTTCCGGGAGTAAAGGATATTCCTGCAGACGGCAAATGGCATAAGTTAAGAATTCCATTAAACAGATTTACTGATTATGGCGCATGGGATAATGGCGAACAGAAATGGTACAATTCAGAAGGTAAATTTACATGGAGTGATGTTGTTAACCTTACATTTGATACAGGCGACAACACTATTTCAAAAGGATTGTGTATAAGAAATATTGTAATTAAATAACAATACTAACTAATAAAATTTATAACGGCCATCAGTTTTTCTGACTGATGGCCATATTTTTTTACTGAACACTGAAGAGTAAATCTTCATAGCTTGGGAAAGGTTTATATTCCTCACCCAAAAGCACTTCGATAGAATCTGCAACTTCACGAACTCTTTCCATCTGAGGAAGAATTGAATCTGCATAATTCTTTGACTTTTCAAGAATAGAATTAATTGTTTTAACTTTTTCATGCATTGAAGAAAGTTCTTCTGCCTTGATATGTAGCTCATTAATCAAGTCATTCAACTTCTTCATCATATTCAAGCCTGCATCACAGAGACTGAATACTCTCTGCATTTTAAATTCTGTATCAGCAAGAACATTCATATATTTGAATGCAGCAGGAATAATATCCTTGTTCACCATTTCAAGCATTGTTCCAACTTCAATATTCAAAACCTGACAGTATTTTTCAAGCTTGATGTCAAAGTGTGACTGCATTTCGCTTTCTGTATAGATGCCCATTTCTGTATAAAGCTTTACATTCTTTGGATCCATATAGTGAGCCATTGCATCTGGAGTTGTACGATAATTTATAAGTCCACGGTCTTCTGCTTCTTTAACCCATGCTTCATCGTATCCGTTTCCGTTAAAAAGAATTCTCCAGTGAGCTGTGATTTCTCTCTTAACAAGCTTGTTGAGATCTTCTTCAAAGTTTGAGGATTTTTCAAGTTCATCAGCAAACTGTTTCAATGCATCTGCAAGAATTGCATTCAATGTTGTGTTTGGTCCAGAAATAGAAAGTGCAGAACCTACCGAACGGAATTCAAATCTGTTTCCGGTAAATGCAAATGGTGATGTTCTGTTTCTGTCTGTTGAATCTTTTGGAATGTTAGGAAGGACATCAACGCCAATGGACATTTTTGATTTACCTTTTGCGCCGTATTCTGTTCCTTCTTTAATTGCTTCAAGAATAGCTTCAAGTTCATCACCAACATAGATTGACATAATAGCAGGAGGCGCTTCGTGAGCACCAAGGCGATGATCGTTCCCAGCACTTGCTACACAGCAGCGCAAAAGATCCTGATTATCATCAACAGCTTTAATAACTGCAGTCAGAAATAAAAGGAACTGAGCATTTTCATTTGGAGTATTTCCAGGTGCAAAAAGATTTTCACCTTTGTCTGTTGCAATTGACCAGTTGTTGTGCTTGCCGCTTCCGTTTACACCTTCAAATGGTTTTTCATGAAGAAGGCAGATAAGTCCATGGCGGCGAGCAACCTTTTTCATGATTTCCATTGTAAGTTGATTTTGGTCAGCAGCAAGGTTTGAAGTTGTAAAGATTGGAGCCATTTCGTGCTGAGCTGGAGCTGCTTCATTATGTTCTGTTTTAGAATAAATTCCAAGCTTCCAAAGTTCAGTATTAAGCTCTTCCATGTATTCAATTACACGTGGCTTGATTGCTGCAAAATACTGATCATCCATTTCCTGACCTTTAACAGGCTTTGCGCCAAATAATGTGCGGCCAGTCATCTTAAGGTCTTTTCTCTTCTGATAAAGTTTTTCATCTACCAGAAAGTATTCCTGTTCAGGACCCATTGTAGTTGTAACATGCTTTGCGTTATTCCCGAATAATTTCAATACGCGCAAAGCCTGCTCATTCAAAGTCTCCATTGAACGAAGCAGCGGAGTTTTTTTATCAAGAGCTTCACCATTATAAGAACAGAAAGCTGTAGGAATACAAAGTGAGTGATCTTTAATGAAAGGATATGAAGTAGGATCCCATACAGTGTAACCGCGAGCTTCGAATGTAGAACGCTTTCCACCATTTGGAAAAGATGAAGCATCAGGTTCACCTTTGATTAATTCCTTTCCGGAAAAAGACATAATGATTTTTCCTTCAGGAGCTGGAGTTAAAAAGCTGTCATGCTTTTCTGCTGTAATACCAGTAAGCGGCTGGAACCAGTGAGTATAATGTGTTGCACCATTTGCGATTGCCCAGTTTTTCATTGCTTCTGCAATCTGATTTGCTGCATCCAGGTTAAGCGGAGTTCCATCTTCCATTGTATGCTTCAAGGCTTTATAAACCTTTGAAGTCAGCATTTTTTTCATTACCTGCTGATTAAATACCCTACTGCCAAAAATTTCTGGTACGTTTGCCATAAATAATAACCCCATTGCTATTATATTTGTTCATTATTGTACTAAATAAACAAAAAAAAAGCGATATGAACTGTTAATTCATATCGCTTTTTGTGCATAAAACTAAATCCTAGCGGTTAGCAGAATATGGTTCATATTCTTTAGAAGGATTGTATGTGCCTTCACGGTATTCACCAGTCAAGCTTGGAATTTCCATTTTCATACCAGGAAGAATAAGGTTAGGATCATTTGGTTTTGGCATCTTGCCTTTGTTCTTCTGATAAAGGTTTTCCCAAAGCAATGGGTTATTATAAACATACTGGCGTCCTGAAATATTCCAATAACAGTCTTTTGTTTCTGCCCATGGGCGAACTACATAGAACTGTGGAAGTGGTGTTACTTCACGAACACCTTCAAGAGCTGCAACAGCCTGTTTAGCATAGTTTTCTGCAGAAGTATAATCTTCTCTTTCATAAGCAGCTTTTGCATTATCATATGCTCCCTGACTTGCACTGTAAGCCATTGGGAAGTTTCTTTCAGCCTGAATGCTCTTTGCCCATTCAATTTTCTTTTCAGCAAGCTTCATCTGTTCATCTGCATGCTGGCGAGCCAACATTTTTTCGATAAAAGCTTTTGAAAGTGCAGCATTTTCTTCTGCTTTGATTGCATATTCAACAGACAAATCGTATTCACCAGCATCCAAAGCTGCGTCTGCTTTTTTTGTATATTCATCAGCAAGACGCTGATAAGTATTATCTTTATAGCTGTAGTTCACTGCAAAAAGTGAACCTGTCAACAAAGCAAATGTTAAAACAGAAATAAACTTTTTCATTAACGATCTCCTTCAGCCTTAAAAGCATCTTTGAATACTTCAACAACGCCGTCATTTTCAACTTCTACAGAATCTTCAACTTCGATTACAGCATCATCAGGATTTTCAAATTTATCCTCTTCAAGAAGAACTGAATCTTTTTCTTCGATACCATCAATCTTTTCGTCACCGATTGGAGCTTTTACATCAGCTTCACCAGCAAAGTTTTCAACATCCTGTACTTTTGCTTTTGCTTCATCAATACGTTTCTGAGCAGCAGCTCGTTTTTCTGCAATTTCAATTGCTAAAGCTTCATATTTTTCTTTTGCTTCTTTATAGCAGTCGAAAGCAGCTTCTGGATTCTTTGTTACATAAGCATTGTCACCTTTTTGGAATACTTCAGTGATTGCCTTGTATCTATCTTTCTGAGCAACACCTGCTTTTACGTTATCAGCTGCTTTCTTCTGTTCAAGAGCAGATTTACGCTCTGCATCAGCAAGCTTTTTGAATGAGTTGTAGAAAATTGCATGATATGCAGCGTATGTAGCTTCAGCAGCTTTGTACTGAACTTTACCACTTGCATTTTCGTTAATTGCTTTTTCGAGTTCTGCAAGCAAAGCTTCTGCTGCATCGTAAGCAATTTTGTTATCCTGATCAAAACCGTGTTCTTCGATTTTTTCTTTCAACTGTTTTGTCTCTGAAGCCTTCTGTAATGCAAGATATCTGTAGTTAAGATCTTCGATTTCTTCTGAAAGATCTTCATTTGAATCTGCTACTTTATCTTTAAGAGCTTTAAGCTGTTCATCAAGAGCAGAAAGCTGATCTGCATAATATTTATCTGCACCTGCTTTAATTGCTCCATCACGAGAGCCAGAAAGCTGTTCCATAAGTTTTGCATTTTTTTCTGCAAAAGAATCAGTTTCATCAGTTGATTCGTCTGTAGTATCTTCTACAGTTTCATCTGTTGGTTCCTGTGGCTGTTCTACTGGAGTTTCTGAAGCATCTTCCTGTTTTGTAGATTTACATGATGCTAATCCAAAGATTAATGAAATTGCCATCAAAGCAATTAATAACTTTTTCATAATTTCCTCCCCTTTTACGGTATTAATCATTGCTTTTATTTTATTACATTTCAAAAATGTAAACAATAACAAAATTCCTTTAAATCATCATCACTATTGAAATCTCCAAAATTTCCATTTTCTTTCGTTTCAGGGAATTTCAAATTCCTTTAACAAATTCCTGTAAAAGTGATGTATAATAAAGAGTGAGTGTTGCTGCATTTTATATCGGCACAAATAAACTTTCTGTTTAACTTTGTTTCAAGCAGAAACGAATAATTACTGGAGGCACAAAAATGGCTGACGATTTTTCTTATACAATCGAACAGAATCTCGGCGTAATCGCCACACAAAAATCTGGCTGGACACTTGAGCTTAATCTTGTTTCATGGGGCGGTCGTCCTGCAAAATATGACTTAAGACCATGGTCACCAGATCACGAAAAAATGGGTAAAGGACTTACACTTACAAAAGAAGAACTTGATTCCCTGAAAGCACTTTTAAACAATCTTTAAATCAATTCTAAAGTCTGGCTTCCATCGTCGGGTTTATTCAAAATCCTGATAAGTTTGAATTGAAGCTCCCTTCTTTACAATGATGGAATAAATCAGCATTTCAAGATATGACTCTTCCGTTGCAGTTCCTGAAGAACGTATATTCATAACTGTAGAAGAAAGCATTGATATAATCGCCATTGTCTGACCTATGGTCCAAAGCTTTGCCGCATTAGAATACTGTGTACGCATTGATGGTGATGATATTCCATTTTTTTTCAAAGTAAAATCATCGGGATGTCCGTTACGGCAAAGCTGATGATAAACCTGAAGTTTTCTGAAACAGAATGTAAGACCGGCAACAATTGCATCAGCCGAGCCACCGGAAGTTCCTGCTGCAAGTCGAAGCTTCTGAAGAATTGTCAGGGAATTTTCAAGGCGCTTTGTCTGTGTCTGTGAAGCATCAACCATTGCGCCAAACAGACTGAACACCGACTCTTCTCTGGTATTAGCAAGAACAGAGTCTACATTTTCAGAAGTAATGCATGTTCCCTGAGGAAACAAAGTAAAGAATCTTGAACATTCATTCTTTAAGCTTTCAGTATTATTCTCAACCATCTCAAGAATCATTTCTGCAGCATCTTCTTCAATTGAGTAACCGTTCTTTCTGAACAGATCTTTCAGCCATGGAACACGACGGTTTTCAAACATTACCCAGAATATTTTCTGATTTTCTTTAGGTATTAGCTTTGTTATCTTAGCATCAATACTTGTTTCATCAGAAACTAAAATCAAAACTGCAGAGTCTCTTGGAGTTTTATTTTTAGGATTTGGAGTTACGGAATTTATCCAGGAAGCCAAATATTCAATATCTTCCTTTTTTTTAATAAGCTCAGCACTTTTATAGACTACACATGTAGCAGGAGTAAAAAGAGATTCGCTTTGAAGCATAGACACTACAGTAGGAACTGAAGTATCTGTAGCATAATAAAGATAATCGTCAAAGGAACCGAATTTTTTCTTAAGATCTGCCTTAAGCGCTTTGACTGCATCATTGCGCTCACCAAATTCCGGGCCTGTATATAAATAGACAGGAATACTCATTGTGCAGATCCTTAATATGTTCTTACAAGATTTGTGAGGATTCCTACAATTCTAACATCCTGACAATAGATTGGATGGAATGCAGGATTTTCTGGCTGGAGACGAATTCTTGAAGGTTCTTTGAAATATCTCTTTAATGTAATTGCATCATCAATTACTGCAACAACAATCTGTCCGTCAGTAGCAGTAGATGTCTGTTCAATAATAGCAAGGTCTCCTTCAAGGATTCCTGCATTAATCATGCTTTGACCACGAACATGAAGTGCAAAATAATTTTTACCAGGTCTGATAAAAGGTTCTGTCAATGTAACATAACCTTCATAATTTTCTTCACATAAAAGAGGTTTTCCTGCTGCAATTGTTCCAATAAGTGGAACCTTTTCCATGAACATCCCCTGATCCTTCTGGCGTTCATCTACAAGAACTTTTATTGAGCGGGATTTTTTCTGAGTCTGAGTAATGAACCCCTTTTTCTGCAATGCAGTAATATGGTCCTGAACAGCACGGATTGATACCCCAAAATGATCGCCGATTTCGCGTACTGTTGGAGGATAAGAATTTTCTGCCTGATAATCGGAAATAAAGTTTAATATTTCTTTTTGTCTTTCAGTAATCTGTTTCATTAAGAGACCCGTTTAATTAATTTATTTATTCATCATCAAATTTTGTTTCAAAAAGGTTTTCGATAGCACTTGCTGCTTCGCTTTCATCTGGTCCTTCAACCTTCAATGTCATTGTAGTATTGTAACCAGCTGCCATTGTGATAACACCCATAATAGATTTTGCGTTAACAACAATTGAGTCTTTTTCTAATGTAATTTCAGATGTGAACTTATTAGCCATCTGAGCAATCAAAGTTGCAGGACGAGCATGAATACCAGCACGATTTTTAACAGTTAAGATTTTTTCAACCATAATTTAATTCCTCCAAGAATTAAGTCAGTATTTTGTAAAATACACCTCGAAAAAAGGTTAACACTTTTTATTATAAAATATTCTGCTATATATATTTAATATATATCATCCTGACCGTAGTACGCAGCCTGAGCTTCTCCAGTTTCAATCCATTTAAGAACGTTCTGGTTAAAGTCTTTAGCTGAGTTATAACCCATTTTCTTAAGGCGTTCATTCATAGCAGCAGCCTCAATAATAATAGGAAGGTTACGACCAGGCTTAACAGGAATTTCGATAGCAGGAATCTTAACACCAAGTAAGTCCATTGTTCGCTGATTTGTCCCGATTCTATCGTAAATCTTGTTTGAATCCCATTCTTCCAATTCAACAATAAGCTGAATCTCTTTCTGCTCGCGGATGGCACCAACACCGTAAAGTTCAGAAACATTAATAATTCCAAGACCACGGATTTCCATATGGTGGCTGATAAGGGAATTGGCACCCTGACCGAGAATTGTATTACCATTTACACAGCGGATTTCAACAATATCATCGGCTACAAGGCGGTGTCCACGTTCAACAAGGTCAAGAGCAGTTTCTGACTTACCTACACCCGAGTGACCGCAAAGTAAAATTCCTTCACCAAATACTTCGACTAATACACCATGCATTGTTTTGCGTGGCGCAAATATATTTGAAAATACACGAACAAGACGATTTGATAATTCTGTTGATTCAAGATCTGTTACAAGAATTGCACAACCAGTTTCTTCTGCCATCTGAAGAAATGTTCCCGATGGTTCAAGGTTGTGAGTAAAAATACAGCATGGAATCGCAAATGAGAAAAGCAGTTTGATTGTATCAGTTTTTCCTTCGTAATCCAGCTTGTTAAGGTAAGCATATTCACCGCGTCCAAAAACTTGAACGCGCTGGTAAGCAAAACTTTCATAAAAACCAGAAAGTGCAAGCCCCGGACGGTTAATATCTGGAACAGTAATCTGACGACTGAGCCCTTTTCTGCCTGCAATACAACGGAGATTAATTTCATCATGTCCGTGTAATTCAAGAGAGAGCAAATCAAGAACTGTAAATTTCTTATCAACCATGATAAATACTATACACAAAGATAGACGATAATGCAATAAAAAAACAAAAGAGACTTCCGCGACTGCCTGGCTAATCCTCGATGAGAAACGTAAGTGGCAAAAAAAATATCCACCTTCGGGTTGCCGCTTCTTGTGTTGTGAAAAATGCATGCAATTTCTCTTATGTCTTTGCCGTTTACAAAGAGTTCGCAGATTTTTGAAAAA